>DFWB01000041.1:0-2877 GCA_002380675.1 Akkermansiaceae bacterium UBA4145 | reverse complement strand
GAGGAGAACCAGACCTCTCCGACCAGCACACCCTTGAGAGAGATCGATTTACCCTTGTTGTTCCTTACCTCGAACCCCCGTTCCTTCCCGGCAGCCTGCAGAGGATCGAGTTTCACCATCCAGTCACCATTCTTATCCACCACGGTGGTCTTGGTTTGCCCGGCAAACTTCACACTGACTTCATTTCCCGGTTCATCAAAACCCCACACCGGAACATTGGATTCCCGTTGCAGGATCATGTTGTCCGTGAAGGCCACCGCCAGTTCCAGCTGCTGATCGGCGGCCGACACGCTGAGTGCCATCGATAGTGCGAGGAGACCAGAAACGAGTGTTTTGTTCATGCTGTGATACTGTAGAAGTTGAATTCTAGAATCATACAGACCGTTACCTTGCCAGGACCAAAAGTTGCGATTTCCAGCCCGGTTTTTTGCGAGTGCCGAAACCTCCGGCCTCCACGAAAAGGTAGTCCTTACCGTCGATGTTCTGGGATTTCATCTTGAGGGCCTGAAATCTGGTCAGGTCCATCAATACGTTCCCCGACCATGCCCAGACCGGGTTGTCCGTCCTTCCGCCATCCTTGAGGGTGAGACTGGAGAACGGTGAGCCGTTGACACGGGTTCTCCTGGCAGGATCAAAGTCGGCGATATCGGCAACCTGGGCAATAACCTTCCATGCCCCCGAGATCTTCGGGTTGCTCACGAACCGTCCATCCCAGCGATACTTGACCGCGGAGGCAGACTTTTCCCGGTCTTCCGGATCCTGCCGATCCTGCCATTCCGAGGAGAGCATGGGAATGATGGAGGCAGACTTGAAAACAAGTTCATCTTCCATGGGCGGGAGTTTCTGTTCCTCGATGTGCAGGCTGAACTTACCCTGGGGAACGGCCTCGCTTGGCTTCACCTTATACTTGTCATTGTTGCGCAGGAAAGTCATCGCGGCGATGCACACCCTACCGCCTTTAAAGTCGTCCATGAAATCCCCGGTGATGTAGGCACCCTTGGGCAGGCCTCCCGAACCCCGTCCGTTACATTTCTGGGTCTCGATCAACTGCTCTCCGTTGATGTAAATAACGTGCCCCCCACCGGAGCCCACATGGTTCCCGTCATTGACCCGGACGCGGTAACGGTGACCAGGCTTAACGGAGGGAACCTCGAAGTACTGGCGCAGCAAAAGCACCTCTTCTTCCCAGAAAGTATTGATCTTGGTGGCACCATAACAGCCCGGCCCAACACAACTCGAACTGCACTTGTGAACCGGGCCGGTCGGAAGTTTTCCCATATAATGGCCAAAGGGGCTTTGACCCCGCTTCCATAAGGGTGAAGCGTGATCGGCAGAAAACCAGTCTTCCAGACCTTTCGGAAGGGTTACCTTGCGGTAACGGGTGATGAGCTGGTCAAAAGGCACCTGTTCGGAAGGAACCGGGGCGAAGCTGTGGTAGTCCCACTTGGCGTTGCGCAGATCCATGAAGATATTCCACCCGTAATCCCTGTAGCCGGCACGGTCGTAAAGGGCGACCAACCCGTCGATCACATCCCTCGAGCCACCGGGATAGCCGGATTGGATTTCACCACCAGCCAACTGTTTCAGACTACCCCTGTTTCTTCCGACATACTCGGGAACCAGCTCCTCCATGATAATCGGATTGATCGCCTTTTTCAGCTTCGGCCCGAAGCGGCTTGAGTCGGCGTTGAGGAAAAACTCCTTATAAGGAAGGACTTCCTTCGGTTTACGCTGACGGGCAATGTCGTAGAGCACATCCAGCCCACCTGGTACGTCCGCCAGTGATTCGGCGATGGCCTCCAGGTGGAACTCAAAGGTTGAGGTCGTGTCCAGGCCTCCGGGAGCGGTCTTCGAACCGGCATAGTCAGTGAAGGTCCCTTCCAAGGTCTGGGTGGCCAACTCTTGCACCGCAGACCCCGCTTCCTTGATCCTTGACCGGATTCCGGGGCCCAGCCCTCTTGTGACTGACACGCGCTGATTCTTCCGGATCAGGTCTCCAATCGCCGGGAGAACGCGCCTGTAGCACCGTTCATCCGCTACCACTGGAGTTAACGCAGTGAGAGCGGCATTCTTCAGCCAGTCCTCCTCATGCCTGAGATATGGAAGAAGCAGCTCAACAAGCGGAAGGATCTGGTCCGGCGAACCACGACCGATAATCTGTAGCGCGGCATCCTTGACCCACCACGATTCGTGCGGATCCCTGACCGCCTGAGCCGCGAGTTCGAAAACCTCAGAAGTAATCACATCCGGCTTGTTCAAAAGGGCCCCGAACATTGCCCGGCGCACACGAGGATCATGGTGCCTCAGGAACTCCATCATCAGATTCATCCGCACCTTTCCTCCCCCTGCTTTCCAGCCGATGTAACCGCTGTTGATCCCCAGGGCCTTACAGGCGGCAATGTTCCGAATGTTATGCTCCTGGTGATGGACATAACGACGGATCTCATCGTCGGTCGGTTGCTGGCTACCGTGAAAACGCCGAATAAAGGCCATGCTGGAATCCTCCGCGAGTGTCTCCTTCGAGAGGTCCTGCTTCTTGCCGTCCCTGTCGGGCACCGCTTCGAGCGAGAGGAATGTATTATCCGCTTCAGTTCCCCACAGCTGCCTGGGCAATGGGCAGGTCTTGGAAAATTTTGTGCGTGGGGCCCCAGCGATGCGGAGGGTTTTGCGCGGAATGGTGTAGGCCAACGGATAAGCCACGCCCCACTGCTCCTTGTCATAACCGGAGCCCCCAAGGATACCAAACGAACCATCGAAACGGCGTGATAGATCATAGTGCCATTTGCGGTTATCCATGAAATCCCGGTATTGCCGGGGCTTCTTCTCGCGCATCAGGCCCATTGCAGCGCTGCGCCAGATTTCTCCGATGCCCCCGCC
>DFWB01000124.1:5450-11901 GCA_002380675.1 Akkermansiaceae bacterium UBA4145 | reverse complement strand
TGGTAAGAACGGCAGCAAGGCTCTTCTGGCTCTGGACCCTGCTCGGGACCTTGTGGGCGTGGATATGTCCCGCTCATTTCACATGGTTCGTCAGGGAGACCTTTCCGGGAACCGACCTCAAGCTGGTTCCCCTCGGGCTTGGAGTGATCATGCTGGGTATGGGATTGACCCTGAGCTTTAATGACGTGAAGCAGGCCCTTTCTGTTCCGCGGGCGGTGGTTATAGGAGTGCTGGCTCAATTTCTCATCATGCCCTTCCTCGGGTGGGGAGTTGCCACTCTCTTTGGGCTGGATGACGAATTCAAACTTGGACTTATCCTGGTGGCTTGTTGTCCCGGAGGAACCGCCTCCAATGTTGTGAGTTATCTCGCTCGAGCCAATGTCGCTCTCAGTGTTCTGATGACGATGTGCTCAACCCTGCTGGCGATTGCTCTGACACCCTATCTGACCAAAGGCTATGCCTCTCTGGCAGTTCCCATTCCTGTCGATGCCTGGGTGATGCTAAAGGCGATGCTGGCGGTAGTGCTGGTGCCGGTAGTGGCAGGACTGGTTCTCAACCGTATTCTCGGGTTAAAAGCCCGGAAGGTGGCAGGAGAGGTTTCGCCGCTTTTGTCCATCGCGGTGATCGTTCTCATTGTCGGAGGGATTGTTGGGGGCAACAAGGAGCGCATCCTCGAAAATCTCAACATGTTACTTCTTGCGGTCTTTGTTCTTCACGTCGCTGGATTTGTGATGGGTTATCTCTGGGCCCGTCTCCTCCGCTTGGGTGAAAAGGAGCGGAGGACGGTTTCCATCGAGGTAGGAATGCAGAATTCCGGCCTCGGGGCGACCTTGGCCAAGGTTCATTTTGCGGCCCAGCCCGGAGCGGCCATGGTATGTGCGATTTCTGCTCTCTACCACTGCCTGATAGGGAGCATACTGGCGAGTTTGTGGCGGTCCCGCCCGCCCGAAGACCAGAAGCGTCCGGATCGTGAGGGAGTAAAAAATTCTACTCTTTCCTAGTAACGTGGGCTTGATTCACCGGTGGGCAAGGTGTAACCGGTTTGTGATGAAAAACAGCACCCTCTTTGCCCTTGTTCTTTCCGCCATGTTCCTGATTTCTGGAGCATCCTCGCGAGCCGAAAATCTTGCAGAAATTCTGGAGAGTGCGGGGTTGGGAACCCTGATCGGAACCTGGGTAGACCAGGACACCAACGGCCAAGCGATCTCTCTCACCTATACCTGGCGGATTGAGGACCGGGTTCTGGGTCTCAGCATCAAGGTGCCGGGTGACAATTCGGAAGGTCTGATCGCGGTAGATCCTGAGAGTGGAGAGGTGATGCACGTAAGCGCCGACGAAAATGGGGGCGTGGGTATGGGCCAATGGGCAGAGGAAAATGGAGTAGCGACGCTGACCCTCAAGACCGTGGACAGTGATAAGAAAGAGGAGACCGTCAAGGTGAGCCACCAGATTGAGAACGGTAAGCTCATTGTGGGGCTCAAGAATGTTACTAGCGGCGACGAGGGAAAAATTACTCTGGTAAGGCGTTCGGAGTAAGGCTCCTCACCAATCAGGCCAGCAGTTCTTTCACAACCCGGCCGTGAACATCGGTGAGACGGATGTCCCGTCCCCCAAACCTGTGAGTAAAGGCTTCATGGTCCACTCCGAGGAGGTGGAGGAGAGTGGCGTGTAGATCATGTATCTCCAAGCGCCCCGAGACAGCCTTGTAGCCCCATTGATCCGTCTCTCCGTAAGACATACCCGGCCTGATGCCTCCTCCTGCCATCCAGAGGCTGAAGCCGTGCTCGTTGTGATCTCGACCGGATCCTCCCTGTGCGAAAGGCGTACGGCCGAATTCGCCTGACCAGAGGACGAGGGTCTCATCGAGCATTCCGCGGCTTCGAAGGTCTCGCAAGAGGGCCGCGATCGGCTGGTCTACCGCCCGGGCGTTGTCGCCATGGTTCCTGACGATGTCGCCGTGGGCATCCCAGCGTTGAAAGCCGTTGACCATTGGAATGGTGAGCTCAACAAAGCGGACTCCCCGTTCTACGAGTCTGCGGGCGATAATGCATTGCCGGGCGTAAGTTTGGGTGTGCGGGTAGTCGGCATTGAGACCATAGAGGCGTCGGATGGACTGGGGTTCTCCCTCCAGTGACATGACCTCGGGAACCGCAAGCTGCATGCGGGCGGCGAGTTCATAGTTGGCAATGGCATCCTCCAGCTCTGGCGAGATTTCCGGGGCTTGCTGGTTGAGATGGCCGACTAATCGTCTCTTTAGAGCCTGCGAATGAGCACCACGTTCGTTGGGGGTGATGTTGGCAAGAGGAGCGCCGATCGCATTGAGGAGGTTCCCCCGGGCAGTTGCGGGAAGAAATCCGTTGCTGAAGCAATCGAGACCTCCCGAGGGGATCTGGCCCCCATTGAGAACCACGTATCCGGGTAAATTGTCGTTGTCGCTTCCAAGCCCGTAACTGGTCCACGCGCCTATACTGGGTCTTCCCTGAAGACCGGTTCCGCTGTGTAGAAAGAAGTTCGCGCTGGTGTGTTCGGGAAAGCGCGAGGTCATCGATTTAACGATGCAGAGTTCGTCCGCTACTTCGGCTACTTTGGGAAAGAGGTCGCTAACCCAGGCTCCAGTTTGACCTCGCCTCCTGAAAGCCCAGGGAGATTTGAATACCTTGCCGATGGACTCGAACTGCGTTTTTTCAATCTGTCCGATCTCCTTGTGAGGGTCTTTGCCGTGGTGCTTCTCGAGCATGGGCTTGTAGTCGAAGGAGTCGACCTGGGACACGCCCCCCTCCATGAACAGGAAGATGATATTGCGCGCCTTTGGCGTGAGGTGCCGCTCGATCATGCCCCCGGCCCTGGCCTTATCGAGCAAGGCGCTGCATGCGAGAGACCCGAATCCCAGCGAGGAACGGACGAGCATTTCGCGACGTGCGATAGCTGACGGATCGATACGCATGTGGCGAAGGATAATATCTAAGCGGAGTGCAGTGCCTCCGCGAGGTGAAGAAACTCCTCCCCGAATTGAGCAACTCTCTCACGGATATCCTTATTGAGTTCACCTGTGTCAGAGATCTCCCCTTTCCCTGCGTAGACGAACCTAGGTAGAATAATAGTTCGGAAGTCGAGCATGAGACTGTTGGCCGTCGCCATCACCGACATGTAACTTCGCTCTCCTCCGGCTGAGCAGAGAAAGCCGGCGACTTTCCCTGTGAGTTGGCGTCCCGCGAGCTCGATGGCATTCTTTGCGGCCGCGTTAATGTCGTAATTGTAAATCGGGACGGCAAATACCACGGCGTCCGCATCGGTAAAGCGCTCTTGCAATATCACCGTATCAGGATGTCCATAGGCGGAAGTTCCATCGCAGGTCGGCAAGTTCAGATCCCGCAGGTCGAGAGAGGATATTTCCGCGCGATCATATGCTCGCCAGATGGACTCCAGTTCGCCGGCGAGACAACGGCTACGGCTTTCTGGATGCAGGCTACAGGAGACGATCAGGATCTTCATCTGATCTGAGTATCGATAATTCTCCGCACGTTTCAATGCTCTGTGGGTAGGAATGAGTTGACTTTGCCATTTCCGGGCCAAGTGTGCGTTTCATGCTCAAGCACGCCACTGCTGCCTCACTCCTCTTGGCTTTCGTCGCCACGTCGGTTCAGGCAGAAGAACCAAAGCTGGAATCCGACCGTGACAAGGCCTCCTACCTGATTGGCCGCAATATCGGGGAGACAATCAATCGGGATGGAATAAAACTGAACGTCGAAAATCTTGTAATGGGCCTGCGTGAGGGTCTCACCGGTAAAGATTCAAAAATCTCGGAAGCTGATGCAGTGAAGATTATGGAGACTTTTCAGGCTGAAATGCAAAAGCAGGCAGAGGCCAAGGCAGCTTCGGCCTCAGCAGAAAACCTCGCAGCTGGGACCAAGTTCCTTGCGGACAACAAGAAGCGGGAGGGAGTCAAGGTGACCAAGTCAGGACTTCAGTATGAAGTGATTTCGGCGGGAAAGGGGGCAAAGCCGACTCCTCTTGATACGGTCACAGTTCACTACCATGGGACCCTGATTGACGGGGCGGTTTTCGATAGCTCAGTCGACCGAAAAACCCCTGCCACGTTTCCTGTCAACGGTGTGATTGCGGGTTGGACCGAGGCGCTCCAGCTCATGGAGGTCGGGGCTAAATACAAGCTCTTCATCCCGGCAGACTTAGCCTACGGAAAGTCCGGGGCCGGGCGGGATATTGGACCGAATTCTACTTTGATCTTCGAAGTAGAACTGCTCTCGATCAAGGGGCAGGAAGAGAAGAAGTAGTCTTCTTCATACCTATTTCTCCTAAAGGCTCCCTCAGGGGAGCCTTTTTTTTGGAGTTAGCGGGGACTCCTAAGCCGTTCCCTGACTAGTTCTCCGAGGTATTTCACTGGTAGAGACCCATGGGCAAGAACGGCCTCATGGTAGCGTCCAAGATCGAACTCGGCTCCTTGTTCTCTCTGGATCTCGCGGCGTAGATCATACAGAGCCATGCGTCCCACGAAGTAGGTGCTCAGTTGCACGGTAGACTGTTTGGAGCGGATGATCTTGAGCTGGGCCTCTCCCTCCGACTGGAAGGACTGATTCATCAGGAAGTCGAGAGCCTCGTCGTCGCTCATCCGGGTGCAGTGCATACGGTGATCGAGAATCGCATTAGCTACTGCACGGAGGTAGAACTTGAGCTGTGTCAGACGCAGGGAGAGGTCTCCTTCACCGTATCCTTGGTCGAGCATCATTTGCTCAGTGTATACGGCCCACCCTTCAATGAAGACGCCAGAAAGTAGAAGGCGGCGAACCGGTGAGGTCTCCCGATTGTGGTAGGCGAGTTGCACATAGTGGCCCGGGTAGGCCTCGTGGATGGTGAGGATCTGCAGCATGTGCTGGTTGTATTCCTGCAGAAAACTTTCCACCCGGCCTGCATCCCAGTCAGCGGGAGGGGGGCTGATCGCGTAAATAGTCCTGTTTTCCGGGTCGAGGGGTGGAGCGGGCTGGATGTATGCCAATGAGTTGCCGCGGTGAAACTCCGGCATTTCCATCAACTCACACCGGTCAGGGGCTGGCAGACGCAGGATATCGTTTTTTGCGATGAAGTCCTTCAGTTTATCGACTGTAGCCCGGGCATCAGCGAGCAGTTTTGCGGGTTCGCCGTGTTCCCTGCCGACCGCATCAAGCACCCGGGTGATCGTCTCATGGCGTCCAATTGCATCATCGGGAGGAAGGGGCGTCCCGAGGTGATATCTGCCCCAGAGTTGCCGGGCAGTAACGTACATTTCACCCGTGACACGATGGAATTCGTTCTCGGCGCGGGCGAGGACCTCGTCGGCGGTAATGTCGCCATTGGCGGCGAACTGTAGTTTGCGGTCGAACTTCTTCTTGCACAGTCGCCATTCACTTCTTGCCCGGGCGCGAAGGTCGGTTTCAAGGAACTCCTGGTAGGCACGCAGGTGAACGAGCAGGTCGTCGGCGACCTTTTTCAGCTCTGCGTATTGTGGGGAATCCCCGGCCAGTTCGTAGATGCCCTTCTCGTAAAAACCGATCACCCCTCGGTTCTGGTTGATACTGGTCTCAAGGACCGGCAGGGGAGGGTTGGTCAGGGTGCGACGGGCCTCGGCAACTACTTCCGGGAGTTGTCGGATTCGTGCGATGACATTGGAGACATTTTCCTCGTGGGGAAGGCTGGACTGGGTGAGCAGGCTGTAGACACTGCCACTCAGGTAGTGGTTGTAGCTTCGGGGATCCTCCTCGAATGCCGGAATATGTTCAGCCAGCCAGATCTTCTCCTCGAGATGGTGTTGAAAGACCTCCAGATCGATCTGGGCGGAGCGGCTGAGATCGTCACGATTGATTTCGGCTGTGAGCCTCGCGAGCGTCTGGCGCTGCAGTGCCATCCGGTTCTGTCGCGCCTCGACGGAGAGGTCTTCGATCTGGTCATCGTAGCGGTGGTCTCCCAGCTGGCTGGCGTAGACCGGATGCTGGCGAAGGTGTTCCTCGAGATAATCATCGAAGAATTTGTAGAACTTTTGGTCAGACATGCGTTCAGGAAGAGGGCTCTGATATCCAGTCCTTGAGCTTGCGTCACGGTTGACCGTGCCAGAGCGGGCCCTCTGGCCCGAGCTCAAATCCGGTGGACATCCAGAAGATCAACAGGCCGGTCCACACCACCGCAAAGACGAGTGCATAGGGAAGCATGAGGGCGATGAGGGTCCCGATGCCACCCTTGGGCATATACTTCTGCATGAAGACCAGGATGATTACCATGTAGGGGTTCAGCGGGGTGATGATGTTGCTGCAGGAGTCCCCGACGCGGTAGGCAGCCTGGGTCAGTTCCGGGCTGATGGAGGCGCCGGTTATGAACATGGGAACAAAGACCGGGGCAAAGAAGGAATACTTGGCCGAGGCTGACCCGATGAACATGTTGGCGACCATGACGAGGAGGATGAAGG
>DFWB01000124.1:0-5075 GCA_002380675.1 Akkermansiaceae bacterium UBA4145 | reverse complement strand
AGGGCCATCATCTCCCCGAGGTTTGAGTGCTTGAAGTAGGCTACGAACTGGGCAGCGAAGAAGGCCAGGACGATATACGGACCCATATCGGCCATGGTCTTACCCATCATGTGGGCCACGTCGTGGTCGCGCTTGATTTCCCCGGCCGCGATCCCGTAGGCCAGCCCCGGCAGCAGAAAGCAGAAGAAGAGCAGGGGGACGATAGCGGCGACCCAGCGCGGGAAGGGGCCGTCATTGCCAGCGAGGGGAGGGTCATAGGGAAGATGACCTCCCGGGTTGATCATGAGGAGGAGCAGGACGAAAAAGACGGTGAAGACCGCCCCGGCGGCCTTCAGGCCCCGGCGTTCCCCGGGGGTGATTTTGCGGGCCAGAAGGTCCTCCTCGGTAAGGGGTGTGGGTCCGCCCTGATCCGGACTGTTCCGGGCGTAGCGTGGTTCCACAAACCAGGCGGTTACTCCCCAGCCGACAAGGGTGAGAAGGAAGGTGGAGACAATCATGAACCACCAGTTGGCGGTGGGGGCTACTGGATCGCGATCGGCTTCGAGGATCTGGGCTCCCTCTGTACTCAGGCCTGCCAGCAATGGATCCAGTCCGGTGATGAAGAGATTGGCGCTGAAGCCTGCCGACACGCCCACGAAGACGGCGGCAAGTCCCACCAGGGGGGATCGACCAACTGACTTGTAGAGGGCTGCCGCAATTGGGGGAAGGACCACGTAACCGGCGTCGAGGGCCATGGAGGACATGATCCCGATCACGATCATGGAAGGGGTTAGCAGGCGTGCGGGGGTAATCAGCATGCAAACCTTGAGCAGGGCTCCAATGGCTCCGCTCCGTTCCGCTACCCCGATTCCGAGCATGCCGACCAGGACGACCCCGAGTGGGGCGAATTCGGTGAAATTCTTTACCATGTTCTTGATAGCCCAGAAGGCTCCGTCCCCGGCGAGCAGGCCGGTGGCGGTGACGGTCTCCACCGTCCTGACCTTGACTCCCTCGGCATTGGGTTTCATCACGGTTTTCTCGGCGGACCAGTTGCCGACGTCTGCGACCTGCGACAGGACCAGGATCAGGACCGTCCCGGCGATGAAGAGGGTCATGGGGTGGGGCAGGCGGTTGCCCACCCGCTCGATCCAGTCGAGCCAACCGGATCGTTTCTCTTTCTCTGGACCAGCAGAATCAATCGACATCCCCCGGATGCTGGGGGAATTACGCAGGCTTGTCATCTCTCACCTCAGAGTTTGTGCCGGACCGATGGGGAATTGCTGATAAGGGGGCTTTCCTTTACCCCGTGGGCTTTTATAGAATTCGTCAGTGAAACCCATCACACCTGCTTTACGTCTCGTGGGTTCTGGCCCGATAAAACTCGAAGGAGGGATGAAGTGACGTGCCCCGGAAGAGAGCCAGCTTGGAAGTGACGAGGAAGTAGTGATGAGGGCTAATCCAGTCAGATTCGGATCCAGATGCCAGGTAGCCTTGACTACGGGGATCTTGCTGATGCTGTCCTCGGGATGCTTGAGGGCAGGCCTTGAGCCTCAGCTCTGCCAGCGGGGTCAGGTTCTCCTCGCGGATGATTTCGAGAGTCTTGAGGACGTGCCTGCTCGCTGGTTCTTCAGGGAGCGGTGGACCGTGGCGGAAGGCGCTTTGATGCGGTCTGGGATACCGGGAGAAAACAAGCGGGTCTTCGTCAAGAAGCCGCGATATGGGGACTGCATTATCGAGCTCAAAGTGGCCTTTCAGGGGGCGGAGGAGATTCGAATTATGACGGGCACTCCCGGGAAATATAACGCGGTGGTCCTTCTCTGGCCTCATGGCTTCCGCGTCACAACGGCCCGGGATCAGACCGTTCCCCATTTTCCGACTATCCATGGAGAGTGTGCCCATCGGTTTGAGCGGCATCGGTTTTATCAGGTGATGATCGAGATTCTCGGGGAAGAGATTCTTGTCCGGGTAGGAGACGAGAATCATATGGTGGTGGGGAGTCATCCCATTCTGGACCAGGAGCGGGACTACTTCGCCTTTCAGGTTGATCGGCCGGGAGCGGCATTTGATGACGTTGTTCTAGCCTCTGCCACTGGCAGAGCGGAAGGGTGGGAAGACACCTGTAGGAAGCTTGAGAAACTTCAGTCGAGGCGTCCTTGGCTTCCGCACGAACTGGGAGAGCAGCAGAAGATCAGGGAAATCATTGCGAGGGACCAGCTCTACCGGGAGAGTTCGGTATTCCGTGATCTGGTGGCCCAGACGGAAGAGCGCAAGTTAGCCGCTGCGCGGAAGTTTCCGGAGGTGTTCAGAACGGTGAAGGAACGGCGGAAGAAGATTGCGTTGGAGAGCAAGCGGTTGATCGCGGAGGATTCAGCATACCTTGCCCTCAGGAATGGGATCAACAAGCTCAAGCGCTCGGAGGTGGAACTCCTGCATCTCCTGCACCCCGGGCTCGAGGACTTGCCAGAAGCCCGCTACCACGCCGCCTTGGCAGAGGCCCGGGAAAAGTCGAAGAAGACCACTGCCCTCCAGTTGGTGGCAGCGAACCGAGAGATCATGGAGAGGAAGATGCGGTCCCGCTATCCGCATCTGGAGAAGAGTGATCAGGAGCTTCTTTCGGAGAGCAGGTTGGCGCGTTCGGAGGTCGCAGATCAGCCGGATTTCAAACTGGTGACGAGAGCGATTGCAGAGGCGTCCCGGGCAGAGAAGGAGGCAGTGGTGAATGCTGCCCGGGCTCTTGAGATGGTATTTGCCGACGGGAAAGAGGACCGATGATCAGCCTGCGCCATATCGCTTTCTTTCTTCTTCCCTCGGTTGCCATTGGTAATCCCGGTTTCGAGAAAGAGATAAGACCCTTGCTTGAGAAGCATTGTTTTTCCTGCCACGGTCCTGAAAAGCAGAAGGGAGACCTCAGACTCGATTCGCTCGATCCGGACATGGTTCACGGTAATGCCGGCGAGACTTGGCACGATGCCCTCGATGTAATCAACCGGGGCGAGATGCCCCCGGAGAAAGCCCCCCTTCTGCCTGCCGGGGATCGCCGAGTGCTCGTTGCTTGGCTGACGAAGGAGTTGCGCCGGGCAGCAGCAGCCCGCAAGAATACAGGCAAGCAGGTGGTGATGCGTCGGTTGAACCGGGCTGAGTATCAGCATACCATGACCGATCTCCTGGGCTTGGAGATGAATTATGGGGAAAGCCTTCCTTCCGATGCCCGTTCTCCAGAGGGCTTCAAAAACAACGGGGCGTCCCTCGGTATGACTGCCCTGCAGATCGAGAATTATCTCAAGACAGCGCGGAAAGCCCTCGACCTCATCCTGGTGGAAGGCGATCCACCGGAACGTAGTGTTTCTCCGGTGGAGAGAGCCAAGGAGGCAATCCGGGGACCCAACCGTCGGCGCTACGTGGGAAAATCCTCTGAGCGCCTGGGTCGGGTAAACTTCTGGCACGGTTCGTTCAAGGATCCACCGCGCGGGGGACAATTCACCATGCGGGTGAAGGCCTCGACCGACCGGAAACCGGGACAGCCTGCCCCGATCCTCTTTGCTCGGTATGGGTATTTCGTCTCGGGTCTGACCCTGAACATCATGGATGATGCCGGCGAAATCGAGGTTTCCTCGAGAACGCCGGAATATTACGACATTCCGCTGCGATCTGAGTTCCTTCCCATGCCGGAGGCCGATGTTCCGGGTAGCAAACTTAATGGGGTCATCACCCTCCAAAATATGCTCGATGACGGGGAACCTCGGCCCAAGGAGGTGACGGAGGTCATTGAGGAGAAGGACAAGAAGGGGAAGGTGAAGAAGAAGAAGGTCAAGTTCTTCCCTGAGGATCCGGATTTTCCGCGCATTATCATTGAGTCAGTGGAGATCATCCGGAACGACTATGCCTCCTGGCCGCCACCCCTGCACCGCAGGATCATACGGGAGGGGGAAGACGTGGATGATCCAAAGGCTCTCCGGGTTATTCTGGAACGCTTTCTGCGACGAGCCTGGCGACGGCCAGTGCAGGATGCGGAACTGACGAAGTGGCTCATGCACCACGAGTTGATGCGGAAGGAATCAGGCCATCCGGTGGAAGCCCTCAAAGAGACCCTGTCGGCCGTCCTGTCCTCCTCTCATTTTGTTTACCTCACTGAGCCCTCATCTTCAGAGAAGCGGCGGAGGTTGAATGCCCATGAGCTCGCCACTCGCCTCTCTTATTTCCTGTGGAGCTCTCTTCCGGATGAGACTCTTTACGGCTTGGCTGATTCCGAGGAGTTACTGGACCCCGGGATATTACGTCGTGAGTTCAGGCGTTTGCTCGCCGACGAGAAGGCGGATCGTTTCGCGGAGCAATTCAGCAGGCAATGGCTTGATCTTGATGGAGTAGACCGGGTGGCTATCAACCCACAGTATTATCGAAACTTCGATAATACCCTCAAGCCCGAGATGGTCCGGGAAACGCAGTCCTTCTTCCTGGAAATCCTGCGGAGCAACACCTCGGCCCTGCAGTTCCTGGATGCGGACTTCACCATGCTCAATGCCCGCCTGGCAAAGCATTACGGGTTGGAGGGACCACGATCCCAGGCCTTCGAGAGGGTGCCTCTTGAGGGAACAAGCCGCCCGGGGGGCTTACTTGCTCATGCATCCATGCTCCTTGCCGGATCTGATGGAGTGGACTCCCATCCCATCAAGCGCGCTGTCTGGATCAGAGAGCACCTCCTGCATGACCCTCCCAATCCTCCTCCGCCCGATGTTCCGAGCTTGGAGGAAGGTGTCGTTGGTTTCGAGAAGCTCCCGGTCCGGGAGCAGATGGAGCTCCACCGGAAGAAGGAAGCCTGTGCGGACTGTCATCGCAGCATCGACCCATGGGGTATTGCCCTGGAGCGGTTCGACGCGATCGGGTTGCCAAGGGAGAAGACCGCAAGGGGACGCAAAGCTGTCTCGACCACGACGGTCCTGCCGGGGAATCACCAGGTTGCGGGACTGGCAGACCTGCAGAACCACCTGCTTACGGAGAGGCGCGAACAATTTGCCCGGGCCCTCGTGACCAAGTTGTATGTCTATGCCTTGGGGCGAAGTGCCCTGCTGGAGGATGCGCCTTTGATCGAGGAATTGAGC
>DFWB01000089.1 GCA_002380675.1 Akkermansiaceae bacterium UBA4145 | reverse complement strand
GCAGGAAGCTTGCCCTCCACAATGGCAAATGCGTAATTCACCGTGAGGGACTCCCCTTTCTTTATTTCCTTTTCAAAAAAGGATCCGAACCGCCCGTAATCACGGTAGGCGGAGTGCACCGTTCCCTTCGGATTGGTAGGATGATTCAGCTGCACCACGCTATGCGCCTTGTCCCCAAGCCAGTAGGTTTCCGCAATCCAGGCCAGATCTTTCTCCTTCTTGACGTTTGCAGTGGTGATCTCTTCTTTCGGGAACAGATAAACCGTCTTCTTTCGATCTACCTCATCCGCTGGTCTATACTGAATCCCCGCGTGCTCCGGGTCTCCCTTCAAGGCGATATCACCATAGGATGCAGTTAACTTACTCTTGAAGAAAATCACCGTTCGTGCCCAGCCCTCTCCCGGAGTCCAGACCGTCATCGTCCGCTCCTCATCAAGAATAGGCTTCTTTGCGGCATCCTGCCACTCGGTCACCGATGTAATCGACGCGGTGTTCTCCTTCGCTTCCTTCTTCTTGAAACTCTGGTGAACGATCGCACCGTCCTTCATGTGCCAACGGTCATATTTTTTTCCGTTAAACCCGATTTTGCTCCATCCGATGAAGATTCCCCGGTGATGAGTGAACTGTCCCCCAGGGCCTTTTGTGATGAGGCTTTTCCCGTCGGCATCGAAGACATGGAGATACGGCTTATACGTCGCATGCTTGGTCTTATCCGTTGAGGTATCATACTCATACATGTAGCGAACAAGAGACTTACCTCCCGATACGATATCGAGGCTCTTCCCCTCCACATCCTTGATTTCCAGCTGCGCTTTCAGGGGGACAAGGAGCCCAGTCACAAATGTCAGGGCAAGAAAAGGGACATTGAGTTTCTTCATGCTCCTTTCTCTATACCCCGGAAGCCTACCCCCTGATCAAGCTATTCCCTCACCCCGTCCCCAAACTCTCCGTATTTAGACAGTTTTTCCCTGAAGGCGTGCGGATCAATATGGACGAATAGGCGATTCGGGCGCAACCTGTATCCCGTGACTACACGGCGCAAATTCATCACAACTACCGGTTCAACCATGGCTGCGGCCTCAATGGCCCCTGCAGCTGATGCCGATAAGGATGCGCCCCTCCTCTCATTCGGACTCATTGCTGACTGCCAGTATGCTGATGTTGATCCAGCCGGAACACGATTCTACCGGCAAAGCGCGGCGAAACTGGATCAAGCTGTGAGCCAACTGAATCGCCATGACCTCAGGTTCTCTCTCCATCTGGGAGACTTCATCGACCGTGACTTCAAGAGCTTTACCGAACTCAAGCCCGTCATCACCAAGCTCAAATCTCGACTCTATCATGCCCTTGGAAATCACGATTTTGATGTAGAGGACCAACTCAAGTCCAAGGTTCCTGCGGAATTAGGCCTCACCAACACTTATTACGCCTTTCACCACGCGGGGTTCCGTTTTCTGGTCCTTGATACCACCGAAGTAAGTACATACCGCTATCCCGGCAAAGATGCTGCTACCCTGAGCGCTCAGCAAGAGCTCCGCGCATTGGCTGCCGCTGGCAAGCCTTACGCTCAGTCGTGGAACGGAAGAGTGAGTGACCGGCAGTTCCTGTGGCTCACGGAGCAACTTAAACAAGCAACTGATGCAGGAGAATCCGTTCTCGCCTTCGGTCACCACCCTATCTTACCCGAAGAGGCTCACTGCACTTGGAATTGTGGGGCTCTTCACAAGCTGCTATCCCAGTTTCCCTGCTGCAAAGCCTACCTGAATGGCCACCGCCACTCTGGTGGGCATCAATTCAAAGATGGCATGCACTACCTGACCCTGCACGGCATGCTGGATACTCAAGAAAACGCTTTCTCCCTCGCACACCTCCACCGGTCATGTCTCGAGATTGAAGGGTTTGGCCGCCAACAGTCCCGCACGATCTCCTTTCGTTAGTCACGAAACCTGCCTAATTCCTTCCCGCCCCACGACGATTCTTCTCTGAAGAGAAGAACCTACTTGAGGGGATGCACTGTCATTCGCAGAAAACGGCTGCTGGACTCTCGTAATCCAACCCGGTCTCGCACGTAAAAGGCTTCCTCGTCATCTCTGAGAATATTGCGCTCGGACCGATTCCAGTCCTTAAGGTTCTCGCTCACTTCAGCATCAAAGTGCAGTCCGCTCCCGGGACGCTTGTCAATTTGCAGCTGTAATGAGCCTCCCTCGAGTGAGGGCACCGGCATCAGGTCCAAGCCCCAAGCCGTTCCGCCAGTTGCATACTCCCTGAGTAAGCCCTGCCCGTCTCCATCGGGATCAAGAGTCACTCCGGTCCTCTGCCCGAGTTCAGACTGTAGGACCCAGCCAGTATATTTGGAGAAGCTCAGATTATCTAGATAACCCGTATCTCTCCTTCGGGACTCGGTTTCATCTTTTTCGTAGGCCCAGGTAAGTTTGTGCCATCCGTAAGGCAACTCTCCAGTATACTCCTGCCACCTGCTATTGCCCGATAGAGATGCCACCTCCCGCTCGTTAACCTCGAAAATAAGAAAATCATAATCTTGTTCCGAAGAGGCGCGCCATGAGAACGATACTTCCCCTGGACCAAAGACCCATGTGCTCAGCGCCGCTCTCTCGCTGTCGCCCACTCCAGAAGCTGCCGCTGCAGATTGCCCATCCACAGTCTGATCCTCCTGTGAGATCCATTCACCTGAACCACTCGTCTCCCAGGCCAGACCCCAGTCGGGGCCATCAGCGGAGTAAGCCGCTGCACCCACGGGAGAATCGGGCATGACTTCGATAGTCGCAGGAATAGTCATTTCCTGTCCACCCTGGACGATGGTGAGATCAAAATTCACGACCCCGGTCGAGACCGGCGTGCCTGTTAGTTCTCCCCGCTCATCAAGAAGCAGTCCACCACCCAAACGCATGGGAGAGAACGTGGCATTCCCGGAGCCAGAGTACAAGGGATACTGGTAATCGACGGGTCTTTCGGATCGTACTCGCACATGCGGGGGATCCATTAGAAAGGGCATACTCCGCGAGGCCAGTTGCAGATAATCAATCCATCCGCGGTCTGCGCCTCCGAGAGAACTCCCATCCTTGCTGTAGGACCAACGAACGGTGTGACTCCCGGGTGGAATCGCAATAACCCGGTATTCCCAGTCTCTATCACCGGATAGAGATCTTCTCAGCTCCCCATCAACTGAAAGACTGAGGAAATCATACCCTTCCTCGCTCGAAACCTTCCACCAGAAGCCAAGGTAATCCGGTCCATCGACAGCCACTTCCAGCCACGACTCCTCTCCGTCCTCCACCCCCCCACTCTGCGCACGGTTGTTACCGGCAAGAGAGTCCCCGCTGGCCTCGATCAAGAAAGGCGCGGAGCCCCCGGAACGGAGCAGAAGGCCCCCAGGGGAGTCCACCGCCTGTGCGAGCGTGTTCGGGGTAATCAGAAAACGCACGACTCCGGTATCTGATCCTGCTTCATTTGCCACTCTCACTCTTGCCACATAATCACCGGCAACCGAGGGCAGCCAACTGATCAATCCTTGCCCGTCGATTTGCATTCCCGATGGAGCCTGAGTCAACGCGAACTCCGTGGGGGTATTCCTGACTACTACCGCAATGTTTACATCCTCTCCAACGGTCCCCCGCACTAACGAGGGGCCTTCCAGAACCGGCACGATAAAATCATCATTTCTGATAATACCCCAAGCCTGACCACCACTGAGATTGACCGGAGCATCTCCCTGAGAAGACAGCACTACTCGAAATCGTTCATTTTCCTCAGCTTCGGTATCTCCATTAATCGAGACCGAAAAAGTCGCATTCAAGCGGCCCGCTGGAATCGAAACCGCCACATCGGACGCCTGAACGTAGTCACTCCCCGCCACAGCCGTGTCACTCTCGGTGGAATAGAGAAAAGTGGCTCTCTCCTCCAGCGGCTGGCTCAGGCTGATTGTGAACTGAAGGTTTCTTGTTCCAGAATCCCCCTCTGCCACCTCGACATCGGACAAGACAACCTCGGCCTCTCCCAGCGAAAGCCCATCCACGGTCAGTGCGCCCGTTCCATCCGGGTCAAGCCAGTCTCGCAACCTCGACCCTGAGGAACCTCCTCCTTCCCAGCCCTCGGAAAACTTGCCGTACCAATCAGCATCATCATTTCCACAGGCTGCGTCACCTCCACTCAACTGGCCTACCATGCGGCCGTTCTGGTCGTAAATCGGAGAGCCCGAGGACCCTCCCTCCGTCGTCCCATGGTCCCAGTCAATAACCATCCAATGGGTGCCATCAGGACTACTGACCGAACTGTAATCCCGTGTTGAGCGCAGAGCATCAAAGTCAAAGCTGATCCGCTTCTCCGAAGTGGCAGGAAAATGAATCCCTACAGCCATTTCAGGTATTTCTCCAGTTCGCGACCATCCGGCAAGATAGACGTCGTGCTCAGGGTCAATCGGATCGTCGAGCTCGACGAGGGTCATGTCAGCAGCGGTGTAACTGGCCCGCAGAATAGCCCCGCTGTTGAAATCACTGAGCGGCCCATTCCCATCTCCACCATTCTGAATACTCCCCGGTGTTCGGCAGGAGCTGTTCTCATGGTTCCAGTAAACCACCATGCTGGGCGCATTCGAGGGAGTCACCCCACAATGATCAGCAGTAATGAAGTATGGTCTCCTATCACCACGCGCATTATTGACCGCGCTACCTGAACAGGTGTCCTCACCATTGAGGGTATAGGCCCCCGCAGCCCGGATCTGATCTCGATATTGATCGATCGCTGGGCCCACTCCCGACTCGGCAGCCGAGCAAACAACATCTATATGGCAGTCCCCCTCAGGCGCTTCATTACCAATTTTCCGCGCACCCGCTGCGAAGCTCAGGGCACGGAATCCCCTGTTAACCGAGGTAAGCTCCAGCTCGACTATGCCTCGCTCATCATCCGGCAGTTCTAATCGCAAATCGATCTCTGAAGCCGCAACCACTGGAGTCCATAATTCTCCATGGCTTTCATTATCTCTGGCAGTGAACGGCCTCACCAGCAACTGCCCCCCGACTCGCAGCTCCAGACGCGCATTTTCTGGCAGAAAGAAACGGGAGAAGCCCAGATTCAAATTCACCGCACCCGGAGCTTCGATTCGAAAGCTCCACTGTGCTTTCCCGTCACGGACCTTCCACTCACCATGGTCTCCCGGGTTAATGTTAACCGGCAATCGCTTGGCAAAACGAAGTGGATGCCCTTTGCGGAGAGGATTTTCCCGAAGAAGCCTATCCGAGTCAAAATTCGGAAGCCTCAGTATTGATTCGGAACGACTTCGGCTTGACTCCGTCTTCTGTGCCGCATTCAACTGCGCGCCCTGGTAGCGGATCTGCTTTTTATCCTTTGTAGCACCCTCATAAACAACGGATGCGAGACTCTTTTTCTCCTGAATTAAAAGCACGAATGCGGTGACGACCAACAGCAGCGTAGCTCCAACCCATATGACTGATCGTCTTTCCATCGTCATCACCTAGAGTGCCACCGCACCCGGGCGACGAAAGCGAAAGTTTTGAGAAATGACGAGCGTGAGATTCGGTTCTGCCTTGCCAATCCCAAGCCCCCGTGAAGGAATTCGAGTCATGGCAAGGACACTTCCTGCACACATATTTAGACTTTTCCTGATCTCTCAGGGACTACTCTCTCTCGCGGCAAGTCCAGAGCGCCCGAATGTGGTCTTCTTTCTGGTAGACGATTTGGGGTATATGGACATTGGCGCCTATAATCCGAACTCCTTCTACGAGACACCAAATTGTGACCGCATCGCGGCGGCGGGATGCCGCTTCACCAACGGTTATGCCGCCAACCCAGTCTGCTCGCCCACGCGGTATTCCATCATGACAGGTCGTCATCCCTCCCGACCTGACGCGACGAACTTTTTCTCGGGGCGACGAAGTGGCCGCTTCCTGCCCGCTCCTCTTCATGACCGAATGGATCTCGATGAGGAAACCCTCGCTGAAGCATTCAGAGAGGCTGGATACAAAACATGCTTCGCTGGAAAATGGCATCTCGGGCCTACCCCTGAATTCTGGCCAACCAAGCAGGGCTTCGATGTGAATTTCGGAGGTCACAGCCGTGGAATGCCCCGCAGTTTTTTCTCTCCGTATCACAATCCTCGCCTTTCCGATGGGCCGAAAGGAGAGCACCTCCCGGAGCGTCTGGCGGCGGATTGCGCTCAGTTTATCACCAGCCACAAGACGGAGCCCTTTTTTCTCTACCTGTCATTCTACTCGGTGCACACCCCGCTACAGGGCACGCCCGATCTCGTGGCAAAGTATCGGGAAAAATTATCCAAAATGCCTCTCGCCGATGGAGAATCTGCCTTTGGCTCGGAAGAGCAGGTCTCGCAACAGCAAGGCAAGAACGGGTCCACGCGTAAAGTCCGCATCCGCCAGCGGCACCCTGTCTACGCTGCGATGATGGAATCCATGGATAATGCAGTAGGCCATGTTCTTGACTCACTTGAAAGAAACGGACTCACAAAAGAAACCATTGTCATTTTCATGTCTGATAATGGTGGACTTTCCACCTCGGAGGGCAGCCCAACTTCCAATGTCCCCCTCCGCGGCGGCAAGGGGTGGCTTTACGAAGGTGGAATCCGGGAACCCTACATGATCTCCGCTCCCGGCCTCACCAAACGTGGAACGGTTTGTCATCACCCGGTCACTTCGATGGACTTCTACCCTACCTTGCTTGACCTCGCTAACATTCCCCTCAGACCAAAGCAGCACCTTGACGGGAAGTCTCTTGTAGCGCTACTGCGAGATCCAGACTCTTCCCTTCCCCGGAAGTCGCTGCACTGGCACTATCCACACTACTCAAATCAGGGAGGATTTCCCGGTGGTGCGATCCGGCAGGGTGACTACAAGCTGATTGAAAGATTCGAGGATGGGAGAGTGCACCTTTTCAATCTCGCAACTGATCTGGGAGAAAAGGAAGATCTGGCGGAAAGGCAGCCCGACAAAGTCCTTACAATGCGCAAGGACCTTCATGAATGGTATCGCAAGGTCGACGCCAAATTCCTCCGGCAGAAACCAGGTGGGCCAAGGCCTTGGCAGCCTTGAGGCACCTGCACAGGCGCTTCCTAGAAACACACGGCGCTACTCCAGGTCCATTACCAAAACCCGGTCCCACCAATTCTTGAAATCCTCCACGAACGCCATGTGATGCGGATCGTCAGCCTGATAGGCATGATGATCCTCCATCGTTGCGAACTTGAACGAGAGAGCGTAATCCCATGAGTGATCGGTCACTGGGCGCTCTTCGGTCGCTGCAGGCTGCCCCCAGAAGCCACTCTCAAGAGTCTTTGACTCCGTAAGCTTGCTCATGCCTGCCTCGAATTTCGATCGATCCGACGGATTGTCCCGACCCTGCTTCAACCAGAAATACACGTGATGCTCCATGAGTGGGAGGGTTAGCCTGTCCCTCCCCGTGGTAAAAGGGGAAAGATTCAGATGATCCTCTTCCACATTTTCCAATGTGGAATATTCACCTCGAGAAATTTCTCTCCCTCTCGGGCAAAACCGAGCTTTTCGTAAAAACCCAAGGCCGTCTCCCGGGCATGCAGTTCAATGATGGAGATATTTTCTCCGGCAAGCACCTGCTCAACCCCACATATCAGGCGCCGACCCCATCCGGCACCCTGACAATCCAGATCGACAGCCATCTGCCGCAGCTTGACCACCCCCTCGCCCACCGAGCGAATCACAAGGCAGGCGACAATTCGCCCCTCCGCTGAGCACCCGAAGTGACGCTCCTTTTCCTCCCATGACTTCTCCTCCTCCGTCCATTCCAGATTAAGTGGGTCACGTAGGATTCGCTTCCTCAGAGACAGCATACCAAGATAGGCCTCTGACCCAAATCCTGTCTCTTTTACAACCATGGTTGAGAAGTGCTGCCTTCCATATTTCACTGCCCTCCATTAATCAATTTCTTCCACCCCACAGGCTGGGTCCAGGCCTGCTCCTTCTGCCCATCGTAGGAGGGGTTTGGATGATCCCTTGAAGAGGTCACCCTCGCACGAACATAGAGTTCGTCTCCTCGCAGACGGTAGACTGGTTGCAACTCCTTGGTTTCTCCAAATTCCTCCCCTGCAACAGCCCCTTCTCCCTTACGCGTTCCTACGAACTGCGTGGTATAACTCACCCCGGGATCCCCTTCGATCTCGAGCTCGAGAATATCGTTGCGGAAGGAGACCTCCTGGAGAGTCACTCCAGAGGAGGAATAAAACTCCCCCCGCTCCATGGCCTCCATCAGGAGATTTGCGTCCAGCCGTTCAGCCTGCACCATGATCCACCCTCGACCAGGGGAGACATTTCCACCGTGATACGTATGGGAGTCGTCGGTCGCGACGCCATAAAGCGGAGCGGCCTGCAGTTTCCCGAGGCGAATGGCATTAGCCATGTCCCAGAGCTGCTCGTCCCCGGGGTGCGTTTCATCACCGAGATGATTAATCCCCGGATGGCCGTTGTAGACCTCGAAAAACTGCTCCTCAACCACTTCAGCTAATTGCTCTGCGGTGAACGAGAAATGAAAATTCGGGTGGTTCAGGTGCGCAACAATGGGCTTCCCGAGGCGCTCCGCCTGCTCTCGAACCATTCGAAGGTTGTTCCGCATGGTATCGACCACGGAAGTCCCCTTCTGCGGTGGAATCACTTCCTCAAGATTCAACGCATTAATATGCACCTGATGCCTTTCGAAACGATCAGTGATTTCTTCTGCCTCAACGAGGAGAAAGCGGCCCTCCTCCTCAAACCTGGGGCGAAGTTCATCCAACGTCTTCAGTCGGATTTCCTCATTACCCCCCTCCCCACGGGTTTCCACCCACTCGTCACCGAACCTCTCACGGTACTTCTCGACCACAGAAGCCCCCTTGACCTTCTTGCGCCCCTCGATAGCCGAAATCTTCATCCACTTTTCCCCCTTGCTCAGGATGTTGTGATCTGAAAGCGCGAGGAAGTCATATTCCTGCTTCTTATACCAGTCGACCACCATGTCCGGGAAGTCATTGCCGTCACTCCAGAGGGTGTGGGTATGGGTATTTCCCTTGAACCACGGCAGTGCGGGGCCCTGATCTGCTTTTGATCCCCCTTCTTCATTGCCCCGTGGCCAGAAAAGAACAACCCCGAGTGCGAGAACAACTCCCCCGAGAAAAAGGTGATACTTCTTCATCGTCTATTAGCAAATGACTGGGATTCCGAAGGCCTGCACCCACCTGTTATTTCTTTGCCTTCCCCTGAATCGCCTTCGACTCCTCCGCTGCAATCTCACGGATGAATACATTGCGCCAGCGGATCTCTCCCCCGTGCGTCTGTAACTGGATCGGACCCTTCTCAGGAAG
>DFWB01000039.1 GCA_002380675.1 Akkermansiaceae bacterium UBA4145 | reverse complement strand
GACAGGCCAGTACAAAGACCCCCCTCTTCCTCTTGGATCGGGATCGCCGCCGGTCTCTGCGTATCGTTCCCCTCTCCATGAAAGTCATGGAGTTGCCTCAAGCCGACATTCTCACCTTTTCCCTGGAGCCGAAGACCGAAGGTCCCGACATCGCTTCCGCTCGTGTAAACGTTCAGAAGGTGCTTGAGCAGCGCTGGCCCGACCTTCCCATTCGCAGGATTGCACAAATCTCAACCGGCACCGACAGCTATGCGCCAAATAACGGGCAAGCCATTTCAGGACCAGCGGCCCTCCTGATTCACTCCTCCCTGACGGGAAAGCCCCTGCGGCCCGGGGTGACTCTGGTTGCAGAAGTTGCCTCTGACGGATCTCTGACAAGGCCCCTCCATAGCTGGAACTATCTGCGCGCTCTTCGACTTGCCCCGGGGGGGCGCCTTCTGGTGCCTCCGGATTTTGAACCCGAATTACGAGCTATGATCGCCTTGGAGGACCCTGCATTTTTTCTCCGATGGGAGGTATTGATCGTAAGCTCCATCGACACCGCCCTGAACCTTGCCAGCGAAAATAGCGACCCCGCCGGACTGGCAGCAACTTCCCAGCTCTACGAGGAGCTTCGCGATGTCGGCCGGGACAAGGATGTTGGACAGCTGTGCGTCAATGCAAAGGTTCGGGAGCGCCTCTCCGAAATCACCAGCAGAGTCCCCTTTCATTACTCCGCGAAAATGCTGCTCGTCCAAGGCGATGCCACCCTGCGACCGACGAGGGTGGAACGAGAAGTCGCAGGGCGAATCTTGCGAAGCGCGCTTGAGCCCGTCGGTAGAATCTCGCAACTCCCACTTTCCCAGTTAAGCGCTAAGCGGCTCCTGACCGCCGGCGAGGCCACCAGCGCCGAAATCGAACGGTTCTCCAAATTTATTTCCCCCGCCGACAAAGATCTGCTCCAAGAGGCCCAGGAGGTCGCTCAACTCACCCAGATACTTGGCAAAGGAAAGCAAGATGGAGGCCTGAGAGACGGAGTGACCTACTTCCGCAACACTCCTCTCCCAACCTATCAGAGTCGCCTGCGGTCAAAGTTTGCGGCTCTCCGCCAGAAACTGGCGCCTTTTACACGGGAATCCGTCCAGCCTGCTCTTCCCGACAACCCGCCACCCGGCGCAGACCCCTCTCCTTAATTACACATATTCAAGCGTCAGGGTCGCTTTCCTGCAGGAGAGCTTTCCCCGGGCGGGCTCTCGCGACACTTTTGCTTTAGCGCCCCCCCTTGATCCCCTAAGCTTTCCTCCAACAACCAGATGAACCTTAAGCTTTTTCGCGCTCTCACCCTCTGTGCTCTTTTGTTTGCGCCCTGCCTGTGCGCACAGGAGGACACCCTCTTTTACCTTCCTGATATGGAAGCAGAGCTATTCAATACAGAAGAGCTCGAATTCGGCAGAAGAGGGACATTTGACAAATCGGGCCTCGTTGCCGCTCTGGCTCGCATCGCCAGTGATTTTGATCCCGAAGAAAAGAACGGCAAGGTTCCCAACCTGCTCCGGTCAAACGCGCTTGGGATTGCAGGGCGCATTAACCCAGACGCCAAGTCTTTCAAGACGACCTACGAGCAACTTGAACAGGATGCTGAAGCCTACGGTAGCAGTGGAACCAGCAAGGACCGCCTCGTAGGAAATATTTATCGAGGGGTTCGCACCCTGCTTAAGGACAAAGGGAACGAGGACAACAAGATCTGCGCCGCCTACTGCGTAGATGTCGCCATCCGCCTTCTCCCCGACCACAAATACGCTGAGGACCTCGAAACGATCCAGCAAGAGCTGGAGGAAGATGGTGTCGAGGTCGATTGGGATCAGCTTCAAGGAAAGGCCGTTGTTAAGGAAACGCCTTGGAACCCCTTCGGCCAAGGTGGCCGGATGGAGGCCCGGAAGGAAAAAATGCCCGGGGGCGAGGCCAAGGGACTCGCTTCAAACCAAAGTTCGGTCGTGGGGTTGGTCGTTGTGACTCTCGGCAGTGGTAAGCATGCGGGAGCTGCCAGTGAGATTATCGCAACGGCTCTCAGGGAAGAGGGCGTCAAGGGCGTGGAATTCAAAATTGACCAGAAGGTCGGGGACATGATGGGGAACAGTCTGAAGTCGATTCGGGATTATCTCCGGATCACCTACGAGCCAAAGGGAATGGTCCCTGATGGTTATCAGGTCAGCATCGTTTTTCAGGACCGTGACCAGCGAGTCGATGGCCCATCTGCTGGAACCGCGATGGCTTTGATGCTCGACTCGCTATTCACAGGGGAAAAGCTCGACGAAGGCTTCGCCTGTACTGGAGGAATCACTCCCAATGGAAAGGTAACCAGCATCGGAGGTGTTGCTGCCAAAATCCGTGGTGCTACCCGGCGGGATTGCACCATTGTGGGCGTGCCTGAAGGGAACGCAAAGGGCGTAAATGACATCCTCGTTCTCGATGGCGTCCAGCAACTCCTGGATATTCAGGTTTTCACCATGAAGGACATGGATGAAGCCCGGGCTCTTTCCCGCGAGGAAAAGGATAAGGATGTGCAATCAACTCTCGATGACTTCAAATCCGTCGCCGATGTTATCGCCGAACAGGGGGATGCCGCATTGAAGAATGCCCGGGTAAAGGAGCGGCTTGAGGCCGTTCTCGAAGCCATGCCTAATCATATTTCCGCAAAACTTTTGCTCGACCACATCCGGGGAGACGCCCCGGAGAGGCTTTCGGTAGGCGGCAGCTTCCACGAGATCGATTCCCGCTCTTCCGCGGTCTTCAGCCGCGTCCAGCGCACTATGATGCGGGGGAAATTTAGCGAGGCAGATGAAGCGGAATCCGCGGCTGCCGATGCGCGTGAGGAGCTCGAGGAGCTTGACGGCAAAATTCACGAGAAGTTTGAAGACTATCTGAAAGCCGCCATCGACATCTGCAAGGCAGTTGAAGAAGATGCCTCAGGTGGAGGGAAGGATCTGGTTGAGAGCCTCAAGAGTCGTTGGTCGAAGATCAACAGCATCCGCAAGAAGCTGAGGGACGACCCGGAGGTTTTTGAGGAGCTGCGCGGCTAAGCTGCATTGAGAAACAAACGCA
>DFWB01000015.1:1640-2547 GCA_002380675.1 Akkermansiaceae bacterium UBA4145 | reverse complement strand
CAGTTTCCGCAGTTTTTGCAGTTTTTGCAGTTTCTGAAACCTCCTTCTCTGACGGACCGAGTAACCCATCAGGGCTCGATTCTTCTTCCTTTAACGAAGTGATCGATTCAGCGGGCTGAGCAACTTCGCTTTTACTTGTGTTCTCCTCTTCCTGCTCTTGGTCCGCAGAAGCCTTCCCGTCCTCCCCGGCAATTCCCCCTGTGGGCCTGTAGGCGATTCTTTTCGCCATTTTCTCCATCCAAGCAGCCACAACCTCTTCCCCATGCTCCATTTTTATTTTTCTCTTAAAGGCATCAAGAGGCATGTTGCCAAAACGCTCGCGATGAAGCTGGAGAATCGCGGTCTGGTATCCGTGATAGTTAGGAGGTCCCAGAAGCTCCCCGCTAATTCCACACCTACCGATAGCCTGAAAATTACCCTTGGGAGGCTCAGCATCGGAGATTACCTCCTGATAGAAATCTCTTCGCCATTCTGCCTGCCAGAAATGTCGGATCGCCTCCTCCCGTGTTAACCACAGTGATCCATCTTTCTTGCACCGGATGAGCCCACAGTCCTCCTTGCCACTCTGAAATGTCACATTGAAGCGCTCCCGGGAACCCAGGACGAGTTTCGAAAGATCAAACACAGAATACGTTCGACCACCGGCCATGATTTCCTTGGCCAATCCATCCAGCCCCTCTTCGACGGGCATAACTCCAGCAGTGAAACCCTCCGGAGGTGCGATCTCCTCCTGAGCACGGGGGCCCCGCCGGTCATCATCACGGCGGCCTCTTCTGTCCCGCTGAAATTTCTGCCTGCCCTCTCCGCGGCCATCCCGACGACCTGCATCTTCCCTCCTGTCACCACGCCGACCACTCCTCTGGCCACGATCCTGCGGGCCCTTGCCTCTACCATCACCTCTTCTATC
>DFWB01000015.1:0-1310 GCA_002380675.1 Akkermansiaceae bacterium UBA4145 | reverse complement strand
TCGCCGATCCCCCGACTTCCTCTTAGGGCGTTTACCCTCGGACTCTCCACCGGCTTTACGCTCGGGCTCTCCTCTGGCCCATGCGGGCCCGAGATCAAGAGAGTCAAGGCTAAGGAGGGGCTCCTTGGACGACTCCGCTGGTTTCGCTTCTTCGCTCATCAGTCGGTGGAGCACCAAGCAAAGACGGACGCCTCCAAACGCGCAAGAAGCAAAACCGGCTACGAGCACATCACCCTCAGCCCATCGGATAGGGTATCTCGCGGCTCACCTCATCAATGCGGTCGAGTATCTCCCGCTCGAGAATCAGTCCAGCAGCATCAAAAATTACATCGAGCTGATTTTCATTTGTAGCTCCAGCAATCGTGGACGCGACAAAATCATGCTGTTTGCTCCAAGCAATGGCCATCGTGACCGGATGGAGACCTGCCTCCTCTGCAATCGCAATGAATCGAGCCGTAGAAGCCAGGCAGCGTTCGTTGGCAAAACGCTCTGCCATCGCACGCTGCCTCGGCGCGGTGGATGTCATATATTGGGTGAAACGCGCCCCTTCGGGTAGCTGTTCGCCATTATATTTTCCACTCAGAACGCCGCCGGCGAGGGGGCTGTAAGGAAGAAGACTCACTTTCTCCCTCCGACTCACCTCTGAAAGCTCGTCCTCAAAACGCCGATTGTTCAGCGAAAAGTTATTCTGGATTGTGTCATAGCGTGCCAGCCCATGAACGTCACTCGTCCAGAGAGACTTCATCAGCCCGTAACTGTCTTCATTGCTAACTCCGATCGCCCGCAACTTCCCCTCCTGAACCAGCTCATCGAGAGCTTCCAAGGTATCCTCTGGTCGCATGCCATGGTCGGGCCAATGTACCTGGTAGAGGTCGATGTAGTCCGTTCGAAGGCGCCGCAGGCTTCCTTCCACCGCCTTGCGGATATGATTGCGATCCAGCGCCGCCTTGTCACTTCGGACCGGAGGATTGAACCAGCCATGGGCCGCCCCTGCCACTTTTGTTGCAATAATGACCCCATCGCGTGGCTTGGTCGCCAACCACTCCCCAACCCAGGACTCGCTCAGACCCACCAGCTCAGGAGTTGGGGGAACAGGATAGAGTTCCGCACAATCGTAGAAATCGATCCCCTCTTCAAGGGACCGGTCCATGATCCGGAACGACATCTCCTTGCCTGCTTGGGTCCCGAAGGTCATGGTTCCCATGCAGATCTCGCTTACCACGATCCCACTTGTCCCCAGTCGCCGTTGCTGCATAGCATAATACTCTCAAGGATATGAAGAGGGGCAAGCCTCGACCCGCGAAGACACC
>DFWB01000219.1 GCA_002380675.1 Akkermansiaceae bacterium UBA4145 | reverse complement strand
ATTGGCCTCGAAGCGCATGAACCCATGGGCGGCCTCGTCATGGAGGATGGCAGGAATCCCGAGCCGGGTTTGCCGGCGGAAGTAGTCCTGCACGGCACGATACTGCTTCACGTCCTCAGCGATGGTGAGGTTGTGCAGAGGGCCAAGTTCACCCACCCCGTGAGGGGAGTTCGCGGCGTAGAATTCCGGGGTGAAGATCTTTCCTTCTTCTCGCAGTTTCTCCTCATTGGGATCCCACCACCCAGTGATCTGTGCGACTTTTTCCTGGAGGTTCATCCGAGCCAGGAGGTCTCCTACCCGCTCCTCGACAGGAAGCGAGGGGTTGCGGTAGGGTAGTATTCGCTTGGTTGGGAGGGCGAAAGGAGAGGGGAAGTTGATCAATTCGAAAGGCTTGTCGCTGGCATTGAGGAACTGGTCCTCGGCCATTTTCGCCAGCCATCGCTTCCGCAGGAGGGGAGCGGTCTCGAGTCTGGACTGGCCCCACCCATCCCACATCTCCTGGGAGTCCCAGTCCGCATTGATGTAGGAGGCGGCCCGGACCACGTCGAGATTGTCGTCGATGTGTTGGAAAAACTTTGTAAACCAGGTATCCCAGACCTCTTCCGGGTCGTCCTTGTCAAAAAAGAGTCCGCGAGGAGTGGCCTCGGCGATAAAGACTGGCTTCTGCAGACGACGGGCAAACTCAAGGGCGGCCTCGCCGTCCTTATCGCCTCCCCACCACGAGTAGCCGACCCAGTCGTAATACTGGGCCCCGGGATCATATTCCTCGAACTGCTTGAGGGTGGCCATGCTCGAGGAGGCGTAGCAGGTGGCCACGTTGGGAAGCTTGTCCTTGCGCAGGCCGTCTACGATTCGGCGGAAGGCCTTCTTAAAGTTGTCGGGGTCATACCCGTTCCAATTTCCATCAAACTCGTAGCCGATGCGGATGAAGAAGGGGTGTTCGGGGTGATCCCGGACGAAGGTGACCAGCTCGTCGATGAGATGGTCAAAGGTGCCGTCGGCAACCTTATCCTCGCAGTTGCCCTCCATCGAGATGGAGAGGTGCATGATACAGCGGTCGAGGGCTGGAGAATCAAGATAGGCCTTCTGGTGCATGGGTCCAGAGGCCCATTCGGTCTCGGTATTGAGACCAGCAACTCCCTTGCCGAAGGTGCGGTTGAATTTGTTGGTCCAGCCTTCGGAGAAGTAGACGTAGTGGGTGATTCCAGCCGGAACCCCAACATTTTCAATATATCCGTTACGATATTTGGCGGTGCCGCCGACCGAGGCGTTGTCCTGCCCTGCGAAGATGAGCACTTTGCCAGCGGGAGGAGCGAAGCGTCCGGTCAGTTCCTGTCCGGTGGCGGACAGGGAGAGAGTGGTCGCCGCGAGGGCGAGAAGGAGGAGGGGGTGCTTCATGAATGAGGAGTGATTTTTAAGTCCGTACCAGGTCTGCTTCCAATTGTTCAAGAGTCTTGCCCTTGGTTTCTGGTAGAATGCGGAAAAGAATGAAGAATCCGACGAGGGCGATCCCGCCGAAGATGAAGAAGGAGGGCGCTGCCCCGAGATTTGATAGTTCCCACGGGAATGCCTGGGTGACGATCCAGGCAGTGAAGGAGTTGATGAGGCCGATACTACCGATGGCCAGCCCCCGGATCCGGTTGGGATACATTTCTGAGAGCATGACCCACATCACTGGGCCGAGGGAGAAGTTAAAGCAGGCGATGAATCCGAGAATTCCCACCAGTACTATCGTGGCATTCATGTTGGTCGCGGCCTCGAGGATGGCCCCCTCCTGTTTGCCATAGGCCTCTGTCCCGAGGGTTTCCCTCATGGTATTCTTAAAATCGACGTCGGAGGTAAAGGTCTTGTTCTCCACGGCTGAGAGCTTGGTCATATCGACACCCTCCAGAGTCGCGATCTTCTCAGGAGTCAGCTGATAAGTGGCGCCTTGGAAGCCAAACCCACAGAGCAGCATGCAGACCGCAATTCCTGCGATGCCAACAAGAAGCAGAGGTCTTCGGCCAATCCTGTCGATGGTCAAAATGGCGATGGTAGCGAAGACCACTGAGGTAAGACTGAGAAGCACGCCTTGCAGGAAGGCATTGTCGACACCCACTCCAGTCTGCTTGAAGATCTGGGTTGCGTAGAAATAGACCGCGTTGATCCCGGTAGCCTGCTGAAGGATGCCGATGACGATGCCGATAATAAGGATGAAGCGGAGGGCGGGTAGGAAGAGATCTGAGATGCTGGATCCGGCGACAAGGCGTTCTTCCGAGAGGCTTTTTCGGATATCTGCGCTCTCGGACTGGGCGTTCTCAGGGCCGTGGATCTTGGCCAGGACCCTCTCACCTTCGGTCTCCCGCCCGTTGGCCAGTAACCAGCGAGGGCTTCTCGGAACAAGAAAAAGGCAACCGAAATACAGGAGCGCAGGCAGGGCTTCCACACCTAGCATCCAGCGCCAGACTGTTTCGTCGTCAAAAGTTCCCGACTGGAAGAAGATCCCTGCCCCTTCTGTAGTCAGGTGGTTGAACAGGTAGTTGCTAAGAAAGGCCGCAAAGAATCCTAAAACAATGTTGAGCTGCTGGATGGAGACAAGTTTGCCACGGTCCTTCGCCCCAGCAATTTCTGCGATGTAGGTGGGAGCGATTACGAGGGCAGCTCCAAAGGCAACCCCACCAATCATCCGGGCGATATAGAGCATTTCATATGAGCCCGCCGAAGCAGACAGAATGGCGGAGATCGCGTAGAGAAAGGCCACAGCGAGGAGGACAGGTTTGCGGCCAAACCTATCGCTTAACTTTCCTGCCACGAGCATGGCGAACATGGCGATAAAGACCGTGCAACTGACCGCCCATCCGGTTTGGACATCGTCCAGTTGAAAGTAGGGGCCAGCATATTCCATGACGCCGGAAATGATTCCGGCATCAAACCCGAAGAGAAACCCTCCGAGCGATACGGTAAGGGCGATGAAAAAGGAGCGGAGATTCATGAGTTGGATATCTGGAGAAAGTGAAATTCAGCGGCGAGGCGGGCGCCAGTCAGGTCCTGGCAGCACAAGGCAACGAAGGTTCCGGTGAAGCCCCAGTGATCTCCGTGGTCGTCGGAGAGGAGGGAGGCGTCGAGAACCGGCCCGACGGGGTGGAAGGTTTCCTCGTCGGTAGAGTAGGAGAATTGGAGGTCAAGATGGTCAAGAGTCGCTCGCAGGTAGATGGCTCCCTGGGGAACAGGTAGGAGCGTTTTGCCGAGAGGAAAGCTGGAAGTGCCGTCATCACAGGAGTGGATCTGGAGACAAGACCCAAGGTTCTCATCTTGGGAGAGGTAGAGGTAATGGAAAAGGTGGGTGTTGTAGTAAAGGGCGAGGCCCGCCATCTGCTGAAAGGAAGTCGGATCAAAATCGAGAGAGGTGGTGATTGTCGCCTGCTGGGAGGTGAGGCGACGGGCCAGCATGGCCTGCTCGAAATTGGACTCAAGAGACTCGCACCCGCGCAGGACTAGCTTTCCCGTTTCCCGGATCACGTTGGCGGAAGGACCCCGGGGAGTGGCATAGTGAGGAGAATCGAAGGGCAGGCGGTCCGGGAGGTCGGGCCAGGAATGGGAGGGCAGTTTCGGAGGACTGACTTCTTCGTGCGGCGCATTGCCACCTTCGACGAGGTAGAGCCAGTTGTCATCCCGCCATTCAACCTGCTGAATCGCGGTCTCCCGACCGAGATTGCAACGACGAGTCCCGGGCAGGCGGCGGCCGCAGAGATGGGGCATATACCATTCGCCGGCGGGAGTTTCCACAAGGCTGGCGTGGCCGGCCTTCTGGAGGAGGAGATCGTCTCGCCCGGAAGAGGTGAGGATGGGATTGGCAGGGTGCACCTCGTAAGGCCCATCGAGCGTGCGGGAGCGCGCAAGCGTTACGGCGTGGTCATACTCCGTGCCTCCCTCGGCGGTGAGAAGGTAGTAGTATCCGTTACGGCGGTAGAGGTGGGGCCCCTCGGTGAGGCCGAGTTCGCTCCCCTTGAAAATGATACGGGGTTTCCCGATGAGGTATCCGGCCCGATGGTCGTATTCCTGCAGGACGATTCCGTGGAAGGGGTTGTGATCCGGGCGATGGTCCCAGACCATATTCAGCCAGTATTTCCGTCCGTCCTCATCATGGAAGAGGGAGGGATCAAACCCTGAGGAGTTGATGAAGACCGGGTCGGACCAGGGCCCTTCGATTGAGGAAGCAGTGATCAGGAAATTGGGCGTGTCCTTGGTGGCGGCCTCGTGTTGGTGGACGACGGTGAAGCAGAGGTAGAAGAGGTCGTCGTGATGGCTCAGGGCGGGGGCCCAGACTCCGCCGGAGCTCGGCACACCGCGCAGGTCGAGCAAGCGGCTCTCCTCGAGGGCGTGTCCAAGCAGTCTCCAGTGGACGAGATCGCGGGAGTGATGGATCTGGACCCCGGGGAACCACTCGAAGGTCGAGGTGGCAATATAGTAGTCCTGCCCGACCCGGCAGATTGACGGGTCGGGGTTGAAACCAGAGAGAATGGGGTTCTTGATCATCTGCCGGATGCTAATGGTTTCTCACGTGCAAATCGACCTTGTCGATCTTGATGGGCTGCCTCAGAGGGGCGAGGAAATAATGAGTGGTCTCGATCATCCTTGCCGCCGGAGGGATTTGGGCTCAAGAAGGTGCCCATGAGCTCTCTGAGATGTTACAAGGTGCTGGGATTGTTGTCCCTGATAGGAATTCTTTCGCTCGGTGCGGAAGAGAAGCAAACGCCCGGTCCGGCGGTGACGCCGCAGCCTCGGGTTGAGGCGTGGTGGTTCACGCGCCACGCCGAGAAGATCGGGGCGATGAAGGACGGGGAGTATGAGCTCCTGATGGTTGGAGATTCCATTACCCACAATTTTGAGAGTATCGGGGAGAAGGTGTGGAAGAAGCACTTCGAACCGCTCAAGGCCCTGAACCTTGGGTTTGGCGGGGATCGCACGAATCATGTTCTCTGGCGCCTCGACCACCTGCCCAAGCCCAAGTCCCCACCCAAGGCCGCGGTGGTGATGATCGGGACCAATAATATCTGCTGGGGGAGCGACAAGCCGCGGGAGGCCGCGGACGGGGTTAAGGCGATCGCAGTTAAGCTCCAGAATCTTTATCCAGAGGCCAAGGTGCTGGTGTTGGGCGTGTTCCCTCGCAGAAGGGAGCTTTCCCACCCCCACCGGAAGCAGATTATTGAGCTCAATTCCTACCTTCCCGATCTTCTGAAGGATCTCAAGAATGTGACCTTCCTCGATATTGGCCCCAAGTTTCTCGATGAGAAGGGACACCTCTCCAAGGAGATGATGCCGGATACCACCCATCCGAGTGAGGCGGGGCACCAGGTCTGGGCGGATGCCCTGGAAGGACCCTTGAAGACCTTATTGGAGAACTAAGGGCGAGGTCACCTGAACGCGACCCCCTTGGACCTTGCTCCCCGGGAGAAATATCCTGTAATGGCACCAATCTGGAGTGCCATGATAGATACGAGATTTCTTCCATTGATTTTCGGTGTCGCTGTATTGTCGGCGGCTGTCCTGCAAGCGGAACAACTGCGCTGGCCCTCATGGCGCGGAGCGGCAGATGCCGGCTCCACAGCCAAGGGCAGCTATCCAGCCAAGCTGGATGAGGATCATCTGGTCTGGCAGGCGGACCTGCCCGGACGAGGGTGCTCGACTCCGGTGGTGTGGGACGAACTTATCATTCTGACCTCTGCGATTGAGGGGGAAGATGCAGTTCTGGCGTTCGACTGGAAGGGTAAGAAGGCGTGGGAAGCCACCTTGGGCAAGATGCGCAAGGGGAAGCATCGGAATGGATCGAGTAGTAATCCATCGGCGGTGACGGATGGGGCGCATGTCTTCGCCTACTTCAAAAGCGGTAATCTGGGAGCGCTCGACATGAAGGGGAAGGTTCTCTGGAAACACAACCTGCAGGAGCGCTACGGACGGGATACGCTCTACTGGGACATTGGGACGTCGCCGGTGATTACCCGGGAGCACGTGGTGATGGCGGTGATGAATGACCGCAAGGGATTCATGGTGGCTTTTGACAAAGGTACAGGTGAAGAGGTCTGGAAGGTGGAGCGAACTTATGAGACCCCGGTGGAGGGAGACCATAGTTATGCCACTCCGCACGTCCTCGAGAAAGATGGTCGCCAGGTGCTGGTGGTCTGGGGTGCCGAGCGGGTGACGACCCACGAGGCTGCAACGGGAAAATTAATCTCAGAGTGTGCAGGGTTTAACCCGCAGAAGCGTAACAATTGGGTGGTGGTTTCCTCCTCGGTGGTGGTAGGCGACATGGTGGTGGTGCCCTACGGTCGGGGGAAGTGTCTGGCCGGAGTCAAATTGGGAGGAAAGGGAGATGTCACCAAGACCCACCGGGTGTGGGAGCGCCTCGACAACAAGGGTTGCTTTGTCCCCACCCCAGCGGTGCATGATGGTAAAGTGTATATCCTCGGGGACCGAGGAGCAGTCCATTGCCTCGATCCGGAGACGGGAGAGACGGTATGGGAAGCGAAGTTGCCCCGGGGTGCGCAGAGTTACTATTCCTCTCCGACGATTGCAGACGGTAAGATTTACGCCGGACGAGAGGACGGAAAGCTCATGGTGGCGGAGTTGAACGAGGGGCTGAAGGTGCTCTTCGAACGCGATTTTGGAAAGCGGATCGTGGCTTCTCCGGTGCCGGTGGGGGATCGGATCCTGCTGCGCAATGACAGTCACCTGATGTGCTTCGGTAACAAGTAGGGACCTGCAATGCTTCCGCTGATCATCAGATTCCTTCTTGTTGTAGTCCTGACAGGTTTGGGTGGCTCGCTGCGGGCTCATGAGGTCAAGCCTCTTGCTGCCGGGCAGTTGGAAGAATACAAACTCGACCCTGCCTTTTATAAGAAGGGGACTTGGGTAGAGGATATTCTAATCGCGACCTCGGAGAAGGTGAGCGATGCGGCACATCTCGAGGCGGCCTATCAGTTCGAGATGATGATGAAGAGCATCATCCCGGAAGTCGCGCAACGGGTCAGGGAGCGCAAGGTGTTGTGTATTCTTGTTGCTCATAACGAAGTGACCTCGGAGGTGCCTCAGTTCACGACCGATAAGACGGGGAAGGAGCTCGACTTCTATAACTGGCGGAGCAGGGGGTTTCTCACCTGGAAGACCGGACGTCCCACGGTGTTTTTTGCCGAAGAGGATGTCTTGGAATTCGAGGGTGGAATGCAGATAGAGAGTATCCTGATCCATGAATTTGGGCATGTGGTTCACGGGGCCGGTTTCAGCAAAGAGCAGCAGGAGAAACTTACCGCCGCCTACAAGGGAGCGCTCAAGAAAGAGATTTGGCATGATGGGCGAGCAGCCCAGCGGTTTCGCCGGATTAAGGGTGATACCCCGGTGACTCTTCTCGAAGCCCTGAGGCAGTGGTTTCCGGGTGAGTCTCCGGAATTACTGAAGCGGTGTCTGGATGGAGGGGATATTCTGGTGAACAGCAAGCCGACCCATGCCGCGGTAAAGGTAACCGGCCAGGACAAGGTGCTCATTGTCTTTGGCGGTAAGAAACGGTGTTACGCAGCGTCGAACCGTGCGGAGTATTGGGCCGAGGGATTTCAGACATGGTATGACACAAATCGCACCATGGATCATGACCACAATCACATCCACCGTCGGGAGCAGCTCAAATCTTATGACGAGGGACTGGCTGCTCTCTGTGAAGAGGTCATGGGCAATCCCAAGTGGCGCTTCGTGTCACCCCGAAAGCGGGCGGGGAAGGACCATCTGAAAGGCTATGATCCGAAAACTGCTCCCGTGGTGGTGAGCCCGGAACATATCGATAACGCAGCCTACGATTATTACGACAAATACTGGTTCGATTACTGGCAGAGGCTCTATGACAAGCATGGGTTGAAACGTCCGGGTGTTGATAAGAATGGGAGTCAGAAGTAGAGAGGGAAGTGAAGTGGACGGTCCGGTATTCGAGATGAATCGAATCCCCCGCACGAGCACGCCCGGGCTGAGGAGACGGGATGGCGGGATTCTTGTGAGGAAGACCATGGTGCTCATGCTGCTCCTTCCGGGGTTCGCGGTGGCAGACGAAGACCTCGTGTTTTTCGAGACCAAGATCCGTCCTCTGCTGGCAGCGCACTGTTATGAATGCCACTCGGCACGATCCAGCGAGGTGAAAGGGGGGCTCTTGCTTGATTCCAGAGCAGGGGTGAGGAAGGGCGGGGATTCCGGGGTCGTCATCATGCCGGGAGATCCGGCAAAAAGTCTTCTTATCAAGGCGCTGAGTTACCGGAATTCCGATCTGCAGATGCCTCCCACAGGTAAGCTGGGCGACGACAAGATCGCACTGCTTGAGGAATGGATTCGGCGGGGGGCTCCCGATCCACGTGACGAGCCGGCTCGGGAGGTGAAGAAAGAATCCGGGATCGACTACGAAAAGGGGCGGAAGTTCTGGTCGTTTGTGCCACTGCAGAGACATGCATTGCCTGTGATTCGGGCCAAGGAATGGCCCCGGAATTCGATTGATCACTTCACCCTTTCAGGGATGGAGAAGTCCGGCCTGACTCCAGCGGAAGTAGCAGGCCGCCGCGCTCTGGTGCGACGGGCCTATCTGGACCTGCATGGCCTGCCACCCACCACGGAGGAGATACAGTCCTTCGTTCTCGATGATCAGCCGGACGCCTGGGAGCGTCTTATCGACGACTTGCTGGCGTCTCCCCGTTATGGAGAACGCTGGGGGAGACACTGGTTGGACGTCGCCCGCTATTCCGACTCCAATGGCATGGATGAGGATATTGCCCATCCCGAAGCATGGCGTTACCGCGACTATGTCATTCGGTCCTTCAACCAGGACAAGAGGTTTGACGATTTCATCGTGGAGCAGATTGCCGGTGACCTGTTGCCGCATGAATCGCTGGAGCAGCGGCGGGATCAGGTCGCGGGTCTGGGATTTCTCTCGGTCGGTCCGAAGATGCTGGCCTGCGATGACCCCGACAAGATGCGGCGGGATATTGTTGATGAGCAACTGGATACGACCGGCCGCGCCTTCATGGGGATGACTCTGGGGTGCGCGCGTTGCCATGACCATAAGTTCGACCCAGTTTCCATCGAGGATTACTATGGACTTGCGGGTATCTTTCTCTCTACCAAGACCCTGACCAAATATACGGTGGTGGCGCACTACCACCAGTATGACCTGACTGATTCTGAGGTGGCATCCCGGTGGGAAGAGATCGCTGGTCTTGAGAAGAAACGAGGAGATAAAAAGACTCCGGAGGAAGAGAAGAAGGTGCTGGGAGAACGAATCGCAGAGTTAAAAAAGGACCTGCCCTCAAAGCATCGAGTGATGGGGGTGACAGAGGATGCGGTCGCGGATACGAAGGTGCATCTCAGGGGGAATTACATGACTCTGGGAGAGGGCGTTCCGCGCAGGGTGTTGCCAGTGATCGCGGGGTTTGACCAACCAGCAATGCCCTTGAAGCAAAGTGGGCGACTGGAGCTTGCCCGGTGGATCGCCAGCCCGGAGCACCCGCTGACCGCGCGTGTGATCGTCAACCGTCTCTGGCGCTGGCATTTTGGACGGGGGCTGGTCCCTACCCCGGACAATTTTGGAGTCCTCGGGGAGTTGCCGTCTCATCCTGAACTCCTTGATCACCTCGCGCTCACATTCATCGATAGGGGTTGGTCGATGAAAGCGATGCACCGGATAATCATGCGATCGTCAACCTACCGGCAAGGGTCGAGAGCGCAGGAGGCTCTGAAGGTCGATCCGGACAACAAGCTTTTTGCTCGCTGGAAGCCCCGGCGGGTTGAGGCGGAGGTAATTCGTGATTCGATCCTGTATAAGTCAAACCGGCTGGATCTGACCATGGGGGGAGGGTTTCTCCAACGAAAACCAACTGAGTATATCGACAAGGGGAAGATGAAGGAGTGGATCCAGAGTCCACGGAGGTCAGTGTATCTCCCGGTGATCAGGAGTGCTGGTTACGATGAGCTGAACTCGTTTGATTTTGCGGATCCCTCTGTTTCCAATGGCAATCGTAAGACCTCCACGGTAACTCAACAGGCTCTGGTTCTCATGAACAGCCCGATGGTTCATTCGTCCGCGGCTCGTATTGCAGAGATCATGATCGAGGCGACGAGAGGGGCTAGTAGCGGGCAGCGGGCTGATTGGATGATCCTTCATTACTACGGGCGACCTGCCCGACCGGAGGAAATGTCCCGAATTGAGAAAGTGCTGGAGGCCTCGGTGGAATCCAAGGTGTCCGAACAGGAGGCGTGGGCAAGCGTGGCCCGGGTCTTAATGGCAAGTAATGAATTCCTGTATCTTGAGTAGGTTCGATCCGATCTCTTCGTGTCTTTGACATTTTTATCGTTTATTACAATACTCTCCCTGTCCCTTTCATGAGTCATCTCTGTCAGAACCGTCAGCCCCGACCACTCACGCGACGGGAGATGCTGGGGTCGTCCTCGGCTGGCTTCGGGGCGCTCGCTCTGCAGGGTCTCATGGGGCAGGAGGCCCTTTCTGCCTCCGCGCTTAGTCCCAAGCCGGCTCCATCACTGGCGCGCGCCAAGCGAGTCATTTTTGTCTTCATGCATGGAGGGCCGTCGCAGGTGGACCTTTTCGATCATAAGCCGCAATTGACCAAGGACGACAATAAGCCTCTTCCCTTCGAGAAACCGCGTATTGTTTCCGCAAAGACAGGCAACCTGCTGGCTTCACCGTGGAAGTTCTCCAAGCATGGACAGACGGGGGCAGAGGTGAGCGAGATTCTTCCTCACCTGTCTTCCATCGTGGACGACCTCTGTATCGTGAAGTCGATCCACGGCTCCAACTCTCGTCATGGGGGCGCTTTGCTGGAATTGCATACGGGCTCTGACACGTTTACCCGCCCTGCAATGGGCTCCTGGATCAACTATGGACTGGGAACCGAGAACCAGAACCTGCCCGGCTTTATCACGATCGACCCGACCGGGGGGCATGGAGGTTCCAATGCGTGGTCTTCCGCGTTTCTTCCCGCCCACTATCAGGGAACCCGAATCGGAGGTAAGGGACGGGGGATGACGGTGCCCTTCATCAATAGCCCGCTCAAGAGTCGGGACCTGCAGCGCCGGGAGCTGGACCTCCTGCGGGGGATGAACGAGGGACATTTGGCCAGCAGCGCCGGGGATTCCGAGTTGGAAGCCCGGATTGCTTCCTACGAGCTGGCCTTCCGGATGCAGATGGAAGCTCCCGGGGTGCAGGATGTCTCTGAAGAGTCCGAGGCGGTGAAGAATCTTTATGGCATGGACCAGGACAATACCCGCAAGTTCGGGGAACAATGCCTCATGGCCCGCCGTTTCAGTGAAGCCGGTGTGCGGTTCGTGCAAGTGACCCATCGCTACTGGGATTCGCATGGAAATCTGCGTAAGGAGCATGCCCGGCTCGCTGGTGAAATGGACAAGCCGGTGGCTGGGTTGATTACCGATCTTAAGCAGCGAGGGTTACTCGATGAAACGCTGGTCTTATGGGGAGGCGAATTTGGCCGGACTCCGGTAGCTCAGGGGCGTGACGGGCGGGATCATAATCCCCACGCCAATACCATGTTCCTGGCCGGAGGTGGGATCAAACCAGGTATCCAATATGGTGCTACGGACGAGTATGGATACTACGCCACAGAAAACCGGGTTCATTTCCACGATCTCCACGCTACCATTCTCCACCAGTTGGGGATTGATCACAAGAAGCTCACCTACAGCTATGCAGGGCGGGACTTCCGGTTGACCGATGTCCACGGACGGGTGGTCAAGGACATCCTCTCCTAAGTTCTGGTATAGAGACCTCTACTCAGAAGAGGACAGTACTGAGGGCGGTCAGGATCACCGCGAAGGAGAGATTGAGCACAAGGCCAGTGCGCATCATGGTGCGCTGGAGAACCTGACCGGATCCGTAGACGATTGCATTTGGAGGCGTCGCAATGGGGAGCATGAAGGCGCAGGATGCCGCGATGGTGAGAGGGAGGACTAGTTGCGAGGGAGGGACTCCTATCTCAACGGCGACCTGATAAAAGACCGGAACGAACAGGGTAGTGGTAGCAGTATTGGAAGTGAGTTCGGTAAGAAAGATGACGAAGGCCACCACGGCCCCAACCACAAGAATGAAAGGCCATCCCGCGGTGAGGTGATTGAGATGCCCCGCCAGGAAGCTACTGGCACCAGTCTCTTTCAGAATCGTTCCGAGAGTGAGACCTCCTCCGAAGAGAATAAGGACTCCCCAGTCGGTGGTGCGGTCAACATCCTTCCAGCGTACCAGCCCGAAAGATGCCAGAAGAATAACGGATGATATCGCGATGATGCTGTCGAAACCCTTGGTGACATTGAATACTTCCGAGAGATTTTTGCTACACACCCATCCAACAACGGTAAGGAGAAAAATTGAGAGGGTAAGAATCCGCGGGCCAGTAAGGATGAACGACTCAGTATTCCGGGCCAGATCCGGGATCTTGCCAGGCCTTAGGACAAGAAACAGAATCATAATCAGGCAGGGAAAGAGAATGGCGACACAGGGAATTCCGAACTTGAGCCATTCATTAAACTCAATTCCCAGCGCATCAGCGGCGATGC
>DFWB01000177.1 GCA_002380675.1 Akkermansiaceae bacterium UBA4145 | reverse complement strand
GGGCGGGGACCAGAGAGGGGATCCAATGGCCCAATCAAGGAAGAACCTTGTCGGACAGCTCGGTGGTCTGCCGCGAAGCTCAGGCTTTAATTATTTTCCTGACCTGGTAACAAACCAATAGCGGCTTCGATATCAAGGTCGGCCAACTTGGAACGAGCATTCTCCTCGGCGCAGACGTCCTTGACCGAGTCTGAATGGAGTAGCTGGGCAGTTTTCCCCTGACTGTAGAGGGCTTTCAGTTGAGCCTTCTGTTCTGTGAGAAGATAATTAATCTGAGCCTGCTTAGCTGCTGCCCGGACATCCGCCTTTAAATTCGCGCGGGTCCATACTCTCTCGTTGTCCACAAGAAGGGTGAGCTTGGAGAGATTTGCGCGTGCTCGATTGTTGATAAGATCAAACTTCTCATGAAACTGTCCAGCGAGGTTGGCATCCAGTTGGCGCTTCAGTTTCGAGAGAGCAGGTTGAGCGGGTTGCTTGGAAAAGCGGTCTTCGGGAGTTGAGGCGTTTAGCCACTCCTTGCTTGAGAGAGCTGTTCTTACCCAGTCCAGTTCATAAAGGGTGCCTGCATAGCGAATTCCGGAGAGGCAGAACCACGTGAACGCAATCCCCATGAGAAAGCCGAGTATCCCTCCGCTTGGGGTGAATTTTCTTTTTGCGCCCTCTTTGGGCTTCGATGGCGTCAGTATAATTCCGAACAAGGCACGGGAGACAAAGAAGGCGGCAAATCCAATAATGAGGCCTACCGCTCCAGCCATCCATTGGTCAGGTTCGTCAATCAGGACTCCAGCCCATGACAAGCCGTTCTGAAAGCCCCAGAGCCCAGCCCAAGCTCCCGCAGAGAGCGCAACAAGGCCAAAGGTCATGCGGATAAATCCCTTAAGCAGGCCGACAATAATGAACGCGATGATAATGAGCCCGAGGACGCCGTAAATCGTGAGGTCAGAGGGGGAGATCTCGAGCATATCTGAATAGAAAAGAAATTATTGAGACGCAGCAGATACTTCACCGCATTGGGCTCTATGACGGAGCAGGTGATCACAGAGGACCAGAGTGGTCATGGCCTCGATCATGGGAACAGCGCGGGGAAGAACACAGGGGTCATGCCTACCACGACCTTTCAGTTCTGTGTCAGAGCCCGTGTTGCTGACGGTTGCCTGTTCGGTCATAATAGTCGCTGTTGGTTTGAAGGCGACCCTGAACAAGATGGGCTCTCCGTTCGAGATGCCTCCCTGAATACCGCCGGAGTGATTCGTTTGAGTCCTCACACGGCCGTCCTCCATGTAGAAGTGATCGTTGTGTTCCTTTCCCGTGAGTAAGGTGCCCTTGAACCCAGATCCAATCTCGAATCCCTTGGTCGCAGGGAGGCTCATCATGGCTTTAGCGAGTTCGGCCTCTAACTTGTCGAATACGGGCTCTCCGAGGCCTGGCGGGCAACCGCGAACGACGGCTTCGATTGTTCCACCGAGGGAGTTCCCCTCGCTCCGGGCCTTCTTGATCAAGGAAATCATTTCTTCGACTTTGGAGGGGTCTCCAGTTCGCACGATATTGTCCTCAATCTGATCAGAGTTGATGGATTCAGGGTCCACATTGGCTTCCAAGTTCTGAATAGAGGAAACCCATGCGAGCACTTCGATTCCCGGAGCCAGGGCGTTGAGGACTTGTCTGGCGACTGCGGCTGCGGCAACGCGCCCTATGGTTTCGCGTGCGGAGGCTCTGCCCCCACCTTGCCAATTTCGAACTCCATACTTTGCGTCGTAGGTATAGTCCGCATGGGAAGGCCGGTATTTCGTGGACATCTCCTCATAGGCCGCTGGACGAGCATCCTTATTTCGAACCAGAATGGCGATGGGGGAGCCCAAGGTTACGCCCTCGAAGACCCCTGAGAGGATTTCGCATTCATCAGCCTCATCCCGGGGGGTCACAATCTCGCTTTGACCTGGTCGTCGTCGGTTCAGTTCACGCTGGATCTGCTCTTCGGTGAGAGGAATCCGTGGAGGGCATCCATCGATCACGACTCCTACCCCGCCGCCATGGGATTCACCCCAAGTAGCAATATGGAAGCAACGGCCGAGGAAACTAGACATCGGGAGCAGTTTAAGGGTATTGGATTATCAAGGCAATCACTGCTTCGGAATGATTGGGGATGGGGTCCCGGGATGGGTTATTGGGTGATCGAACGCTTTCCCTTGTTCAGGGTAAAGCCCATGGTAGGGTCCGTTATTGTAGTGCCTGAAGAGGCTAATAGATTGTTACTGGATTGCCCGGTTCTCGTGTTGAACCGTCTATGGCAGCCAATTCATACCTGCTCAGTGAAGCGGGCAATCAGGCTTGTGTGTCTCGGACATGCTCAAATCGTGCAAACTGATGGGGACGCCCAGTATCAGACTCATGACCTGATTTCGTGGGCGGAGCACTCCTCCGGGCATTTGGCTGGAGAGTTAATCAGGACCGTGCGTCATGCGTTCCGAGCCCCTAGGATTATTGTGCTGGCACTTTACGACAGAATACCCCGGAAAGAGGTTAAGTTTACCCGGCAAAACGTGTTTCTTCGGGACGATTTCATGTGCCAGTATTGTGGTCAGAAGTTTGCGGAGCGTGAGCTCAACCTTGATCATGTTGTGCCACGGGATAAGGGAGGCAAAACTACCTGGGATAATATCGTCACCTCCTGTATCCGCTGCAATACCAGGAAAGCCAATAAGTTGGCCTATGAAGTGGGGATGAACCTGTTGCGGAAGCCAAAGGCTCCGCGTTGGCGGCCAATATTTGGAAAGCGCCCGGAACTTTCCGAAGATGAGAGCTGGGCGCAGTTTCTGCAGCCTGATCGGGAAAGAGTGAAAGTTAGTGGCTGAGTGTTCGATGAGAACGTTTCTCTCTGCTAGCCTCCTATGAGCCAGAGGATGGGATTTGGCCAGAACCCGAGGAGGATAGTCAGTGAAGTCAGGCTCAGTATGACGACTCGGCTGATCCGGGGAACTGGAAGCTCTTCCTCATGAGCAGGTTCCCGCCAGTAGATGGCGCGGACGACTTTGAGGTAATAATAGAATGAGGCAGCGACACCGATGAAGCCGATGCCAACACCCAGCCAGAGGACCTTGTTGGTGGCAGCGGAGCTGATTGCCAGTTGAAAAGCGAAGAATTTCCCAATGAAGCCCGCAGTAAGGGGAAGGCCTGCGAGAGCTGAGAGAAGCACCGTGGCGCAGACCGCGAGGGAAGGGTTCCGTCGGCCGAGTCCATCAAAAGCTGAGATTTCGTCGCTGTTCTCGGCGTTGCGCACGACTACGAGGACAAAAAAGGCTCCCAAGGTGATCACAAGGTAGGTTGCGAGGTAGAGTGAGACAACCTGGTGTGTGCTGAGAGAGCCGGCATCGCCCGGATGCCACGCCGCTATGGCCAGAAGGAGAAATCCCGCATGAGCAATCGAGGAGTAGGCGAGAAGACGCTTGAAGTTGGTTTGCCCAATTGCGGCGAGATTACCTACCAGAAGAGTAAGCCCCGCCATGATGAGGACAATCAGTGTCGTTTGACTTCTTGTGACCTCTGAGTTGAAGAAGGGTTCGAGGATACGCAGGGCGACGATGAAGCCGGCTGCCTTTGATCCAACCGAGAGAAATGCAGTGATTGGGGTGGGCGCTCCCTGATAAACATCCGGAATCCAGAGGTGCATGGGCGCTGCCCCAATCTTAAAGGCAAGAGATAGAAGTATTAACGAAAGCCCAAAGAACAGGGGCGAAGGATTGGCTGCAAGCGCCGAATCGGGATCGGAAATTGCAATCCCGATCCCGGAGAGATTTGTGGTGTGGGTTACGCCGTAGATCCAAGCGATTCCATAGACAAGGAAGCCAGTAGACAGAGCCCCAAGGATTAAATACTTAACGCCGGCCTCAAGGGATCCGACTTGGCGACGCATGTAGGCCACCAGAATGTAGAAAGTGATGGTGACTAGTTCCAGAGAGACAAAAATGGAGACAAGGTCTCTGGCCGAGGCCATCCACATCATGCCCGCACAGGCAAACACCGGGAGAGCATAGAATTCGCCTGTGCCGTGTTCACTGCCGGGCTCCTCCGTGAACTGGTTCAAGACCTTGCGGTAATCATAGGCCATGAGGAGGACCAGGATCGTGGCCACGATGGCGAGAAGCTTGAAGAAAACGGCCCAATTGTCATAAATATAGAAGCGGGCTAACTCAGCATTGTCGGCAGGAGGAGCAACAGCGAAAAAGAGGGGAACAAGGGTAAAGGCGAGACCTCCAATCGAGATCCTCCGGACCATTTCCCGACTGGTTGATTTTCCAAAGGCCTCAATCAAGAGCAGAATGAGGCCGAGGATAACGACAGTAGCTTCTAACCAGTAGGCAGGCATGACGTAATTCTCAGTTGGCCAGCATGGCTTGCTGGGGTTGAGCTTCGGGGTCCGGTGGGAGTGCCGGTTCCAAGGGGTTTTGCACTTCGGAAGGTTCGGAAGTGGCGCTTCCGGAGTTTTCTAGAAGACCGAGAAGGAGATTGGGAAAGAGTCCAACGATCACCAGAACAAAGGCAAGAAAGATTGCGGGTCGCCGCTCGTTGGAGGAAAGATCTTCGGCGTTTTTGATGTGCGATCCCTCTGGACCCTGAAAAGTTCTACGGTAGGCCCGCAGCATGTAGACAGCGCTGATTACCAGTCCCCACAGGGCGATAATCGTAGCGATCTGTACGGATCCCAGCCCGCTGCCTGCCTGCCAGCCCCTGAACCCGGCAATGAAGACCATAACTTCTCCAGCAAAGTTCGCGAGACCGGGAAGTCCTATGGATGCCATGGCCGCGAGCCCGAAGAGAAATGCCAGCTTGGGTGTGAGGCTGGCCAGCCCTCCGAGGTTTCGCAGGTCGAGGGTCCCCGTTTTCTTCTCGATACGATCGGTAAGACCGAAAAGCATGGCGATGGTCACTCCATGGGCAAACATGAGGAGAATTGCGGCAGGCATTGCCACAGGGTTTTCAATCTGTGCCCCAGCCTCAATCAGAGCAGCGAAGGCGAGGAAGATGTAGCCCATGTGCATGACGCTTGAGTTGCCCAGCATGAGATCAAGGCGCTTCTGGTTGATGGTTACAAATCCAACCCAGAGTATATTGCCGATGAGAAGAACGATAACCAGGTTGAGCCAGTGACTCATTCCCTCCGGAACGAGCGGGTGAAGTCTCAGTAGGCCGTAGAGACCGAATTTCTTTAGGACGCCGGCATGCAGCATGGAAATAGGCGCGGGGGCACTGGCATAGGTTGGTGCCGCCCATGAATGGAAAGGGAAGAGAGACACCAGAGTGCCAAAGCCAATAATGAGAAAGAGGGCGATGCCCGGCTGGTCTTCGGCCGGAATGGACGTCTTGAGCAAGTCCTCGAAGGCGAGGCTGGAAGTTCCGCTGGCCGCTATGAGCCAGAGTAGTCCAGCCAGCAGAACGATTGATCCAAACGCCAAGTAGATGGTTGCCTTCCACGCAATGATTTTACGTTCTCCGCGACCAAGAATTCCTATCATTAAGAAGGTAGGGACCAGTGCGAGTTCGTGAAACGCGTAGAAGAAAAAGAGATCAGTCGAGATAAATGCACCAACCGCCCCTGCCGCGACGAGAAGAAGAGAGATGTTCCAGAGGCTCTCATGGCGCTTTTTGCAGGAACCGGTACGGGCAGCAGCGAATGCCACTACAACCGAAAGCAGCATCATGATGACGCTCATTCCGTCGTAGAGTCCTAGCCCGAGACGGATTTCGGGTTTGCTGAGCACAACCGGTGCGATGGATAGTCCATCCCGGATACCCATGGCCCACAATCCTGCGAGCAGGATGCCAGTTGCGAGCATCAGAGTAGTTGCCAGCCTCGCAGTTGCTCCCGGATCCCGACCCTTGAGAATCGCAATGACTCCAATGAGTGGTATTAAAAGAAGGCAGGCAGTCATGGGTTCCTAGCGAGCGAATACGGTGAGATAGATAATCAAGATGATGCCTGCTCCGAAAAGGAATGCATACCCCTGCAGATTTCCACTCTGGAGCTTCCGGAAAAGATTACCGACCCCAGATGCGGTTCTCACCAAGCCCCCGACGATAAGATTCCCAATAATGAAATCATCGAGGAAGTGAACAACTATGGCGACTGCGTTCTGGAATATCCGGACCAGGACCAGATAAACCTCGTCGAAGTAGAACTTGTTGCGGAAAATTTTGAATATTGCGCTTCCTTCGAGGGGGTCGGAATCCCGGCCCCGGTAGACAAGGATGCCGCTGCCTATCCCTATTATAAGAGCGGCCAGAGAGATCAGGAATACTGGATTGGTCAGGCTGAAGGAATGAGAGGGGTGATGAAATGCTGGCGATAATGTTTCCGCGACGGGAGTAAAACCTGCGATCACTGCCATGCACGAGAGCGCGAACAGTGGATAGAGCATGAGAGGTGGAACCTCCTTGGCTGTCTGGGCACCATGTCCTCTGCCCTTGCCAAGGAAGGCGACAATGAAGAGGCGCGTCATGTAAAATGGAGTCAGGGTGGCAACAATGATCGCCAGCCAGAATAGAACGGGCTGATCGTGGTGAGCAGCCTCAAGAATTTGTTCCTTAGACCAGAAACCTGAAAGAGGGTAAATGGCCATGAGAGCCGCGGTTCCTATGGCAAAAGTGACTGTGGTCTTACGCATTCTCTGGAAGAGTCCTCCCATTTTCCAGATGTTCTGTTCGTGATGGCACGCATAAATCACTGCTCCCGAGCCAAGAAAGAGTAGAGCTTTGAACCACGCATGGGTGTATAGGTGAAACATCCCGGCCTCGGCGCTGTGCTCTCCTGCAAGTCCCACGGCCATCACCATGTAGCCGAGTTGAGAAAGGGTGGAGTATGCCAAGACCCGTTTAATGTCATCCTGCTGAGTGGCCATCAAAGCGGCCAGAAGGGAGGTGATTCCACCGACCCACGCTATGGTAGTCCCGGCGAACCCCTCGAAAATTTCGATGCCGGCTGAGAGCTGTAACCGGAACAGCATGTAAACTCCGGCTGCTACCATGGTCGCAGCGTGAATCAGGGCGGATACTGGAGTGGGCCCTTCCATGGCATCCGGTAGCCAGACGTGGAGCGGGACTTGCGCAGATTTCCCCAGTGCTCCACAGAAGACAAGAAGGACCGCAATCCCGGTAAGCATGCTACTGCTTTGTGCTATCACTGTTGTGCTCTCCGACATCTCCCGGAAGGCAAAGGTTCCAAGGATACCCCAGAGCATGAGGATGCCGATCATGAAGCCGAAGTCACCGATTCGATTAACAAGAAACGCCTTCTTGGCGGCTTCAGCGGCTGAATTCTTTTGGAACCAATGACCGATGAGAAGGTAGGAGCTGAACCCGACCAGCTCCCAGAAGATAAACATCATGATGAAGTTGCTCGCGAGTACGATGCCTGTCATCGAAAACATGAAGATGGAAAGTCCGGCAAAGTAACGGGCCCGCGCCTCGTCCTCCTTCATATATGCCAGTGAGAAAAGATGAACTAGCAGACCGACACCTGTCACCACGATCATCATGCCGCGTGAGAGGTCATCGATGATCAGACCAATCTCGATATGAAAGCTCCCAGCTGTTGCCCATTGAACCGCTAAGGTCCTGTCCTCGCTTCCGAGCAGGACAAGTGCGATCACAAAGGTCGTGGCAACGGATGCCACCGACATTCGGACAGCTATTCCAGCCATCTCCCGCAGCAACAGCTGGATCACCGCTGCAGAGCAGAGCGGGAGCAGCAATATCGACCAGGAGAGAAGTTCGGGCATGGCTGGAAGTTCCTAGAAGTTGGGATAAGTTTGGAGGTTCTTTGATTCGGAGGGTTTCTCCGGTCGAGCATTCATCCTCTCATGGAGGTCAGTTCTTTTACGTCAACTGTCTGGCGAGCGCGGTAGAGAGCAACGATGATTGCAAGTCCAACTGCGACCTCCGCCGCGGCTACAGTTATAATGAAAAAGACCAGCACCTGACCGTTGTAATCGGGCAGTCCATTCTCTCCGGTATTGAAACGGGAAAACGCGACCAGAGTGAGGTTCGCGGCGCTCAGCATGAGCTCGAGGCACATGAAGATAACGATAATGTTACGGCGAATGAGCACCCCGGCCAGCCCGATGGCGAAGAGGAGTCCAGAGATGAAGAGGTATTCCTGAAGAGATGCCATTGGTTAGCTTTCAGGTCCTCCGGATTTAGATTGTTTCCTCTTCAGAGAGAGCGCAACGACTCCAACGGTTGCCACGAGTAGAAGGACCCCTGTGATCTGCAGAGGAAAGTTGTATCCCGGCGTTCGGATGGAGGCGTTGTCACCCTTGTGACCAAAGAGCGTGAGGCCGATAAGGTTTACATCTGGCAGCGATTTTTTTTGCAGGCTGTTGTATATTTCCGATTGGTTGTCCGGGTCGCGCTCCTGGTCGTAAAAGCTTTCCGCAGCCTCTTGGAGAGGAAGCGCTTTCGGATTCCCGCCACGAACTTCGGACAGCACTGTTGATAGTTGGATAACAAAAGAAAAAGGAATGATTAAGCCGCCTACCAGGATCAGTGGGCTTGAACGCTTGAAGGCAGAGGGGGCCTTCAAATCCAGAAGCATGATGATAAAAAGAAAGAGCACCATGATGGCTCCTGCGTAGACAAGGATCTGGATGATCCCCACGAAATAGGCATTCAATCCGATAAAAAGAGCTGCGAGTCCAACGAAGGAGCCAACCATGGAAATCGCTGAACTCACCGGGTTGCGAAAGCACACGAGGGCGATTGCTCCAACGACGGATACAGCAGCGAATGCGTAAAAGAAAACAGGCATGCCTATAAGGTAAATTCTTTTAGCGTCTCGCCTTCCGGGTTGTCCTCAGAGAATCCGGTTAAAAAAGTATTCACGGGGTGCCTCATTATTTCAGCTCGTTCCATTTGTTGACCAAACCTTCCCGAATGCCTCCGATTTCGTACAGGCGTTTCTTATCGTTGACCATTTCTCCGCGGGTTGTGCCAGTCATAGCATAGTCCTGCCTGAGGAAAATGGCCTGTTCGGGGCATACTTCCTCACACATTCCACAATAAATGCAGCGAATCATGTCGATGTCGAATTTCTGCGGCGCCTTCTCCACCTTTGCCCATGGGTCTTCGGATTTGATTTCACCGGGCGTAATAGTTATTGCCTTTGGGGGACAGATGAATTCACAGAGTTGACAGGAGACGCATCGCTCTCGTTCCTGTTCATCTGTGACTAGAGCGGGAACTCCTCGATAGTACTCGGGTAATTGGTCGTCCCACTTCTGTTCAGGATACTGCATAGTGACTCCCAGACCGGAGGTTGCCAGGGATTTGCCGCCCTGAGCCTTTCCGCGGAGCGATTCCATGGCGTGCTTTAGCGTAATGATCAAGCCCTTGAGGATCGCTGGCAAATAGAGGTGCTCATACCAATACAGCTTCGGGCGTTTGACTTTGACGGTGGCCATCAGGAAGGGGAGGTGGAAGGTCTTTAGATTTGGAGAAAAAGGGGAGAGGGGATCGAGGGTTAATCATGTAACCTTCGCCTTACGTTTGACTTCGTTGGCCTTCGTGATGAAGAACATCAGTAAAGCGGTGATGATCAGGGCCGGTATTCCGAAAAGAAACGTGTTGAGGATGCCAATGTGTGGGGCTGCCATGATCAAGGCGGCCAAGAAGATGTTAAAGAGGGCTAGCTCGAAAAATACGACCCATCCCAATTTCATTAGTTGGTCGTAACGAAAGCGCGGAACGGTCCAGCGCACCCAGATAAAGAAAATAATGAAGGCTACAGTTTTAGCCAGAAAGGCCCCCATGTGAATGAAGCCAGCATACCATTTCCAGCTTCCTTCCGCGGTCTGTAGCAGCGCGCTATCCAAGCCGAACCCGAGCGACCACCCGCCAAAAAATACGGTTACAATGAGTGCGGAACCAACAATCATGGCAGCATATTCACCCATGAAAAAGAGAGCGAATTTCATGGACGAATATTCGGTGTGATAACCGCCGACAAGTTCGGTTTCGCATTCAGGGAGATCGAAGGGCATTCGGTTCGTTTCGGCGAAAATAGAAGTCGTGAATACGAAGAAGGAGATCCCCATTGGCAGAAGGAGGAGCCATTGTTGCGAGCTGTTCTGCCAGTATCCTTCGTGGATCAGGGTTCCGCTTTCATTCCACAGTGGGAGGAGAAGCCATCCGTTGGATGCCTGATACGCGACAATATCACTGAGATTAAGTTTCCCAAAAAAGAGAAGAACAGGAATGAGCGAAAGGCCCAGGGCGATCTCGTAGGAGATCATCTGAGCGCATGAACGCACCCCGCCAAAGAATGGATACTTCGAGTTCGAGGCCCAACCTGCAAGAGTGATCCCGTAAACGCTAAGGGAAGCAATCGCGAAAATGAACAGCGGACCGACCCCAATGTCGGCAATGACCATCTTAACCTCATATCCAAATATGGTGACGGCACTTCCAAAAGGAACCACGCAGAGGCTGATGAACGCGGGAGCAGCGGTAAAGGCCGGCGCCATCCAGTAGAAAGATTTCCTGACATGAGCCGGAGTGAAGTCCTCCTTCAAGAGTCCTTTTATACCGTCGGCGAGAGGCTGGATCAGCCCGAAGAACTTTAAGTCCTTCTTGAAACCAAAAAGAGTGGCGGGGATGCCGACCCTGTTCGGGCCAACTCGATCTTGGAGAACAGCGGATACCCTGCGCTCCGCGTAGGTAGAGTAGGCCACGAGGGGAAGGACCACCAGAAAGGTGAATCCAAAAATTTTGATGGCGGAGGCGATAATGAAAGCGAGATCCATTGGAATCAGTTCGAATATCTAGCCAACAATTTCCCCCGCATTAATCCGGGCCTTTTCCGACTCAAGGAGAGGGATGCTCTCGCCGGTTTCAACGATAGGGATTCCAAGGTCACTGATCTTTGAAAGAGTCAGGTCTTCAAATTCTTCTACCTCGTCCGCGATTTCACCGAAGACCTCCTCCAGCAGGTATCGGGAGGGTTCGTCCGGAGAGAGGGCCTTGACCAGATCTCGAAGGATCTCCCAATCATCCATTGCTCCGGGGGGTGGAGAAATTGCTTGGTTGAGGCGCTGGAGTCTTCCAGTGATGTTCACCAAGGATCCTCTTTTTTCCGCAAAACCTGCACCGGGAAGAACAACATCGCTGGCCTTGGCGGTTTTGTTGGTCAGGATATGGTTTGATGCGAGAAACTCTAAATTGGCAAGGTCGTCAGCCTTAAACTGAGCGTCTCCGAGAAGGTCTTCGTAGAAAACAATCAGCGCTTTGATTTTGCCATCCACCACTCCCTGACGGATTGACTCCAGCTTGGCATAAGGGTTTCCGGAGGCCCAGATCAGCTTTGCGCCTGAAGTGTTGGGATTTCGGTCAGCAGAAATCAGCTTTCCGTCGGACTCTCCGAACCTTGGAACCAGGGAGAGGAGGTCTGTTTCGAGTGTATCAGCAAGCCGCCGGAGAAGATAAAGTTCCTCGTTTGTCATGCGGCCGGAGCCAATCACGGCTACCTCTTCCCCTTTGAACCCGGACAACCCCTCCGCGGTCTTTGAGATTGCACCGGGCCAGTCGGAGATCTCATGCTTCGATCCGATTTTCACGAAAGGATCGCCGAGGCGGGTTTCTGCGTGAAGGTAGTGAAAGTTAAGACGGTGACTATCTGGTATCCATGAGGAATTCACCTCATTGTTTTCCCTTGGAGTTATCCGGAAAACTTCGTTGCCCCGGGTCCAGATGACTGTGTTGCATCCGGTGCCGCAGTTTACGTCAATGCTCTTGGTTTCCTTCAGGAACCACACTCTCATCTGGAAGCGGAAATCGTTTGAGGTGAGGGCGCCCACCGGGCAGATGTCTGCGGTATTGAGTGAGTAGTTGTTGTCCAGACGACGTCCTGGATGGACTGTCAGAGTTGTATGAGTGCCTCGATCGATAAACCCGAGAACGGGATCATCGGCTACCTCGTCCATGAAGCGGATACACCTGCTGCACATGATGCAGCGTTCATCATCGAGCCTGATGCGAGGTCCAATCTCGACATTCTTAGGCTTCTTGACTTTCATTTCCTCAAATCGTGAGGAACCTCGCCCGTGTTCGACGGAGAACTCCTGAAGGCTGCATTCACCAGCCTGGTCGCAAATGGGGCAGTCGAGGGGGTGATTGATCAGGAGAAATTCCATCACCCCGTTACGGCATTCTTCCACAAGTTCGCCTGTGGTGCGGATTCCCATGTTTTCAGTAACGGTGTTAGCGCATGCTATAACGGGTCGAGGCATCCATGAGATCTTCTGATAGCCGTCATCCTCATAGCGGGGGGAATCACCCGGAGGGGGGCGATTCGGCATACCCATTTGGACGAGGCACATCCGGCAATTTCCGGGCGATGAAAGCTTGGTGTGGTAGCAGTAATGGGGAACCTCTTTTTCAGCTATCTTGCACACCTCAATCATCCGGGAGCCGGCAGGAACCTGAACCCAAGCGCCATCGACCTGCACGTTGACCAGACCTTTTTCTGCAGCGAGGTCCTTGGGCAGCTTTTCAGCGGTTGCTGGAGCGGAGTCTGCCATGAGTCAGATTCGGGCGGAACTTCCCATTCGGTTCGGTTGAAAATATGCATGGAGGAACGAACAGCGACAAGCGCACTTTGTGAAATTTTTCACAAGCGGCGTAAGTCCCTTATTGTCTTTATATTGCATCATTATGTCCCTTCGGCTTAGATCCTCGCTTCAGGAACTTCCAGCCGGAGCACGGGCTTCCTTGAGATAGCGCCTTTGTGCCTCCTGTTCCGGGTTCCGGTTAATTGCGACATCATCCTTGGCCGTGTCTGCAAGGAGTTCATCGCGGAACTTGTCTATCATGCCTTCAACAGGCCATGAGCAGGCTTCCCCAAAGGCGCAGATCGTGCGGCCATCAATCTGGTAGGCGACTGACTCGAGGGTGTCGAGGTCTGCGGGGGTTGCTTGTCCTCCCACCAGACGGTCAGTGATTTTTTTCATCCAAGTGGACCCCTCGCGGCAGGGAGTGCACTGGCCACAGCTTTCGTGAGCATAGAACTCATTAATATTGTTCAAGACCCACGACATCTTCCGGGAATCATCCATGACAATAACTCCTCCGGACCCTGCCATTGACCCACACGCTGCCATTGTGTCAAAATCGAGAGGGATTTCATCGAAGGTGATTTCCCGTTTGTCCGATCCCGGCGGACTGGAAACGTTGTAGGTGTCTGAGCATCGTAGAATCTTCGCCGATGATCCTCCGGGAATGACAGCCTTAAACGTTCGCCCTTCGAGGGGACCACCGCACACATCATAAAGGAGCTCTCCCATCGTCATCTTGCCAACCTCGATCTCGTAGTAACCGGGCTTTTTTACATCGCCTGAAACGCAGAGGATTCGCGTTCCGGTGTTACGCGGCGTGCCAATGTCAGCGTATGCCTTCCCACCCATTTCAATGATGTGCTTCACATGGCACAGGGTTTCTACGTTATTGACGATGGTCGGGCACATGTAGAGGCCCATCGCGGCGGGGAAGTAGGGAGGTTTGATGCGGGGGTAAGGACGCTTTCCCTCAAGGGATTCGATCAACCCGGTCTCCTCACCACAAATGTAGGCGCCGGCTCCTCGGTGAACATAGAATTCGCAACTGAAGTCAGTTCCACAGATGTTCTTGCCCAGAAAACCTGCTTTCTTCGCTTCATTGATGGCTTTTTCGACGATCTCTGCAGCTTCTGGAAATTCTTCGCGGATATAGATGTATGCAAGTTTGGCGCCAACTGCGAAGCAGGATATGACCATGCCTTCGATAAGTTGGTGAGGGTCCTGATGAACAATGTAGCGATCCTTGAATGTTCCGGGCTCGGACTCGTCGCAGTTACAGATCAAGTAGACCGGCTTTTTGTTTCCGGGTGGAATAAATCCCCATTTCACTCCCGTTGGGAAGCCCGCTCCCCCTCGTCCCCGGAGCCCCGACTCTTTTACTTCCTGTGTGATCTCTCCAGGTTCCATTCGGAGAGATTTTTCAAGGGACTCATAGCCCCCTTCGGAAACATATTTTTTCAGCGAAGCGTTCCAACCCTTTCGGTCGATGTTCCGAAAGATCAGGCGGCGTTCAAGCTCGTGAGGTTCTTTGCCTTTGATATAGGTAACTTTTGGCATTCTGACCGACTACTTGTAGCTCTTAAGAAGTTCTGATGCTTTGTCAGCAGGAAGGTCTTCGTGAAAGTCATTGTTAACCAGGCACACCGGTGCAGTGCCGCAGGATGCAAGACATTCTGCAAATTCCACCGACCAGGTTCCACAGGGAGACACTGCGACAGGATTGTGGTGTGAGGTCTGGGACCGGTCGATTCCGGCCAGTTCGCAAATTTTATCCATGAGCTCGTAACTTCCGCCCATCGCACAGCTCAGGGTCCGGCAGACCCGGATGTGATATTTACCCGGAGCATGCTGGCGCAGTCCCGGGTAGAAGGTCACAACCTCCGCGACCTTGATGGGCTCCAGATCGAGTTTTGTTGCTACCCACTCTATGGCGTCCGAGGAAATGTAGCCGAACTTCGACTGCACGATATGCAGAAGAGGGAGAACCGCTGATCGTTTCTGTTCAGCGGGGTATTGCCGGATACGTGCGTTCGCCTCTCTCTCGATGGTGCTGTCGACCTCGAAAGGAGGGTGATGCTTTGTCCCGCTGGTCTCATGAGAAGTGACCTGGTCGGTAAGGATTGTTTGAGGCATGGTGTTAACTCGCCGGGGGAGTGGCTATTCAGACACTTCGGATTTTCATCGGTCACACTCTCCCATTACGAAATCGAGAGAGCCCAGAATGGTGGGAATGTCAGAGACCATGTGGTCAACGAGGAGGTCGGAAAGAATCGAGAGGTTTACGAAGGAAGGAGCTCGGATTTTCAACCGGTGAGGAACCCCTCCTCCCTTGGAATTGATATAGAATCCTAGCTCGCCCTTGGGGTTCTCGGCGCCAAAATAAACCTCGCCTTCCGGAGCCTCTATTCCCTGTGTTGCAACGATAAAATGGTGAATGAGTTCCTCCATTTTCATCATGACTTTTTCTTTGTCGGGAAGACTACTTTTGGTGTCTACAACATTGACTGGACCATCAGGTAGAGTGTCGAGAACCTGCCTCACAATGGAGATCGATTGCTTCAACTCTTCCATCCGGACGAGATAGCGGTCGTAGCAATCCCCCAGTTCTCCAACCGGCACATCAAACTCGTAATTTTCGTAGCCGAGGTAGGGGCGGTCTTTCCGAAGGTCACGGCTGGGGCCAGAAGCGCGAAGGTTCGGTCCCGTCAGACCGTAGGAGATAGCCGTCTTGGCGGATATGATCCCCACATCCTTCGTGCGGATCAGGAAGATTTTGTTTCTGGTGAGAAGTCTGTCCACTTCATCCACGGTTTTTTCGCATTCTTCAAGGAAGGTGCGCACATTGTCGGTGAAGCCCTCGGGAAGGTCGCGGATTTGACCGCCAACTCGTGTGTAAGAGGTGGTGAAGCGGGCGCCCGTGAGCTGCTCAGAGAGGTTGTAAAGCTTTTCCCTCTCGGTGAAGGTGTAGAGGAAAACGGTCATTGCTCCCACATCCATCGCGTAGACACCAACTCCGAGGAGATGGGAAGAAATCCGGGCAAGCTCGCAGGCGAGGACGCGGATCGCCTGGCCCCGGGGCGGAAGCTCCCATCCCATCAACTTTTCCACTGCGCAGGCATAGGCCACGTTGTTGGCCAAGGGTGCGAGGTAATCCAGCCGATCCGTGTAGGGAACAAACTGGTTGTAATGCATGTTCTCGGCAATTTTCTCGTCACCCCGGTGAAGGAAGCCAATATCCGGCTCGGCCTTGGTAACTACCTCACCGTCGAGCTCCAAAATGAGACGGAGAACTCCGTGGGTCGCCGGGTGAGATGGGCCCATGTTGAGCACCATTTTTTCCCCCAGAAGGTCCTCAGTGCCAGACTGATAGTCTGTGGCAGCCTGCGCCGCTGTAGCGGCCGCATCGGGAACCTCGTAAATCGTTGTAGGAGAGGTCTCGCTCATTGACGGGAGTCAGAAGAATAAGGCCCCAAACAGCTCGCTCGCGCAAGGACTTTGTGAAATTTTTCACAAAGTCCGCAGGCGTCGGCGGATGGTAGAAAGAAGGCGAAAGGCCCAATAAATGAGGGTATTTCACGAGTTAGGAGCAATATTTAGGAAATCCTAAGTATTGCCACGAGCGGTTATTTTTGCCAAACTATCAAGATCTGCTGATTGTTATGGGCTACTCAATGCGCTGCTTCTACTCCCCGGAATTCTACCTCGATCTTCCATCAGATCACCCCTACCCCATGCAAAAGTTCCGTATCTCTAAGGAGATGCTCCTCGAGCGCGGAACGGTCAGGCCAGAGGATATCGTAGAGGTGCGCCCGGCGGCAACTCATGTGCTGGAGCGGGCTCATACCCCGGCTTATCTGCAAAAGATCTATTCAGGCCAACTGGATCGGAAAGAACAGATTCGGCTTGGGTTCCCCCTGACGCCCCAGCTTTACACTCGAAGCGCTCTTGAAGTTGAGGCAACCCGTCTTGCATGTGAGGCAGCTCTGCAGGATGGCGCTGCGGTGGTCTTGGCTGGAGGCACACACCATGCGTTCCGGGAACACGGAGAAGGCTACTGCGTGTTCAATGATATTGCGGTCGCGATTCGCAGCCTGCAGGTCAAGAGGCCAGGGATCAAGGTCATGGTGGTCGACACTGACGCCCATCAAGGGAATGGGACAAATAGCCTGCTGGATAACGATCCCAATGTTTTTACATATTCGATTCACGTTGGACGCAATGACCCGGCGCGCAAGGTGAAGGGCTCAATGGATGTTGAGACCGTGCGGTATGTAGAGGGGGAGATGTACCTGAAGCAGCTTTTCTCAACGTTGGCTGCCGCGATGGATGTCTTTTCACCGGACCTTGTTATCTGGATCGCAGGGGCAGACAACCATCGCAATGATCAGTTTGGGCAGATGATGCTCACAGTGAAGGATATTCAGAGGCGAGATGAGGTGATTCTCGGAGCCATGCTTCGCAATCGTATCCCGATTGCGATGCTCTATGGAGGGGGCTACAACCGTCAACCTGAATACACGGCAAAATTGCACCGGAACACGGTCGTGACAGCCAAGCGAATTCTTGGCGAGGTGCAAGGGCTTGTTTCCTGAGGTGGTGCGCCGGATCGCGATTGTCGGATCAGGTGCGGTCGGTTGCTACTATGGCGCCCGGCTATCGGCGGCTGGCTACGATGTGCGATTTCTGGTGCGTTCCGGGTATTCGGTCCTGAATGAAAAGGGGCTTACGGTCAAAAGCCCGGATGGCGATCTTGAACTTCCTTCCGTTCAGGCCTTTCTCTCAGCCGAGGACATCGGTCCGGTGGACCTGGTTATCCTCGCGTGGAAAACCACCTCAAATGGTGCATGTCGGGATGTCATCAGCCCATTGCTGCACGAGGGAACGGTGATCCTGACGCTTCAGAATGGACTTGGGAATACTGAGTATCTGGCGCAACTTTTCGGGGCAGACCGGATTTATGGGGGGCTCTGCTTTGTCTGCATCAATCGTGTGGCCCCCGAGCAGATCAACCATATCGCTCAGGGGTTGGTTACGATTGGAGAATATAATGATGCTGAGCCGGCGCGGCTCGCGCAGCTGGTATCGCTCTTCAGCGATGCTGAGATCTCCTGCAGAGCGGTAGAAGATCTCCCAAAGGCTCAGTGGATCAAGCTGATCTGGAATGTGGCTTTCAACGGGCTCTGCATCACTGAAGGAGGGGTTACTACTGCAGAGTTGCTTGCAAGTAATGAGGGTGAATCCCTGGTGAGGAAAATCATGGCAGAGGTAATCGATGGAGCGACTGCGTTGGGAATGAACATACCCGTCAGTATCATTAATGAGCAGGTTGTATCGACGAAGGAGATGGGCTCATACCGTCCCTCAAGCCTGATCGATTATCTTGAGGGGCGTGAGGTTGAGCTCCAAGCCATCTGGGCAGAGCCACTGAGGAGGGCCGAGAGAGCGGGGGCTCGGCTGCCTGCATGGGTTCAACTTCTCGCTGACCTCAGGACGCGTCTCGCGGAACGGGGCTAAGTGCTGAACCACGATCTCCATCAGATTCAGGTTCACCGGAATCAAGTCCGGCTGTCGCGGTGCCTTTGGGGAGATAAGGACTGAGAAACGCTTCGGAGAACTCGTAATGGTTGGCGAAATCCTCGCGCGTATCAGAATCCTGCCTGCCAAACATGCCCTCCTCAATCAGCTCGAAAACCATGTCTCCAACATCGGAACATTGCGTGACGCCCCATTCCTCCAGCAGAGTCAGAGCCATGGGCCCAAATTCCTCGAGGGCGTGGTCACGGAACCCATGAATAAGTTCCGCCCCACTTACATGGCGCTCTTCTCCATGCTCTTCTCGAGTGCGTTTCAGAGTAAAGTCGAGAGCATCTTTGAGGAGAAAGTAGGCACCTGCCTCAAATCGCGTCTCACGTTTGAGGATATTTTCGATAGCGGTGTCGAATCGCAAAGCCTGCATGATTTCTAGATGGATTTATCGTTTAACTTGAGAGACAGAAACTAGTTTTGGTCGGGATGCTCCCAAGCGCTGGATTGACTCTTGAAGTGCTGGAAACAGTATACCGGGCGAGTCAAGGCGAGTTGGGGTATCGTGTCCAACCCAGAGGCAGATGGTTCGCTCAGAGCCGAGCCAGACAGCCCAGGCATCGGTTTTTGATGGGCTGGATCCAAGGAGAAATCGGGGTTCATCAAAGGAAAACTGGGTTTCGAGAGCGGTCCTCACTGAGGTGGAAGCGAAAGCCGATTTGGTCGATGGCCCGATCGAGAGGATCTGATTTCCATCTGAGTTTAGCAATTTGCGGAGAAAGTATGTCCGGGGTTTTTGGCCAGCAGCTGTCAGGGTGGCGGCTGCGGCGGCAACTTCAAGCGGGGTGGCACTCACACCTCCCCGGAATAAATCATCTCCCTCGAGAAAGGGGCCCCTGAATCCAAATCTCTCCATAAGATTGATAAGGTCCTCTGTGCCTATTTCCCGGCCCAGTGTTACGGGTTGCCCTTTTCTTGGAGAGATGCCTCTTTCTGCGGCAGCGGCATACACAAAGGGGGAGAAAATTTCACCGAGGTCGCGTCGAGCATCAAGGGCTCTGTTGAAAGAGGTGTTTCCGCTGGCTCGTCCTCCCACGATGCCTCGGATTCCCCCGGTTCTGGTGTCGATACAGACAGCTGCAATTTCGGGCGATCCCGGGATTTTTTCGAGAAACGCGTGTGCTTCCGCTTCAAGAAGTTTCTGCATGTTGGTTCTGATCGTGCTCTGGAGGCGCAGACCTCCGTTGCGAATGTCCCTTGCGTCGATGAGTTCTTCAAAGTGCCGACGAACAGCCTGCAGTGCCCGGTTTCCTCCGGCCCCGCTTCCGGAAGCGGTGAGCCCAAGATCGCTTGATTGAATGTTTAAAGCTTCCTCCGGGCTGAGCGTCCCCTCAGTAACCATGCGAGCAAGCACTTCATCTTGCTGCAGGATGGCTTTCGCAGGTGCTCGTAAGGGCGAGCAGGCATGGGGAGCGCGGATGATACCGACCAGAAGTGCGCACTGGCGGCGGGTAAGATCAGATGCACTCACTCCAAAGTAGCGCCGAGAAGCCTCCTCCAGACCATGGCAGCCGGAGCCAAAGTAGATTCGATTGACATACGCCGAGAGGATCTCGTCCTTTGAGTAGGAGGCCTCGATCCGTAGCGCGATTGCAATTTCTACCAGTTTGCGGTGCAGGTTTTTTTCACGAAGATTGAAGCTGTTGCGGGCGAGTTGCATTGTCAGGGTAGAGGCTCCCTGAGTGAAGGACATGTCCGAAGCATTACGGATGGTTGCCCGAAGGACGCCTCGAAGATCGATTCCGCTGTGATCGAAAAAGCGTTTGTCTTCCCGTGCTTCCAGAGCGGACACAAAGAAATTCGGTATTTCCAGACGGGAAATAAGGCGTCGGTTCTCTCCGTGTAGCGTAGCGAGTTCCTTTCCATCGATATCGAAAATGACGGAACGTTCGGGCATCTTTTGAATTTCACCGATATCGTAACTGAGCGATGCGATGAAATAGAAGGTAGCCACACCAAGGGTTAGCAAGACTCCAATGATTGCCGTCCGGAGCCCGAAGCGAAGGAGCTTCCTCGCCCAGACTGGCAGCCACTGGAGGAATATCGATTTCCGTTCAGCGGGCTTCCAGCTCGGATCGCCCTTGCTGCTCTTACTCCCGATGGACTCTTCGCTGGATTTCAATTCGCCTTCGGGCTTGCTTCCAGCGAGTTTGTTCGCTGGTCGCGCGTCATTGGTCGCTGAAGAAAGCTCCGGGGCTGTTGGGTCGTCTGGCACTGAATAGCAAGTTGGAGAGAGGATGATCTCTGCCTCCGGTAAAAATGCATTTATTCCACGGGGATCGCTCTGAGAGGGTGCTTCGGGCAGAAATCTGTCGCGTGTGGTTCGAGGTCAATAGGGATTGAATCATCGTAGGCAGTCTTCGCCTTTTCGCATCCCGGAGTCGCATGTTTGCCCGACGATCGACAGAGTCGGACGGTTTTCATTTCTACCGGGGGTGTAAACCTGCTGAATTCGTATCTCCCCAGTCGGTCCGCAGTTTTCATGACCTTAACCCATATGGGAAGGGCAAGATCTGCTCCGTAGCCACCTTCCACGATCGGCTTGGGTTGGTCGTGTCCCACCCAAACCGCGCAGGTTAGACCGGATGAGTAACCCACAAACCACGCATCCTGATATCCATCAGTCGTTCCCGTTTTTCCTCCGGCAGGGCGCTGAAATCCGAGTTGGCGCCGCATGCTCGATGCGGTTCCCGAACGAGTGGTATCCTGCAGGACGGATGAGGTGGTCCACGCAGCACCCTTTCTGTCGATAGCCTGATAGCCCAATGGATTGTGGGCCCAGAGCTCGTTCCCGTCCTCATCGAGAATTCTACTGACAAAGTGGGGGCCGTAGCGCGTCCCTGCATTCGGAAAAATCGTATAGGCGCTTGCAACTTGCTCGGGTGTAGCTTCCCAAGAGCCAAGATAAGATGACGCCTTACTGGGAACGGTAATAGCGAAGGAACGGTGGGCCACTGAGCGAACGCTTTCCATTCCTGCGTAGTTCCCAATGCGCACAGACGATGTATTGCGGGAATTCATCAGGCCTTCTCTTGCTGTTACGGTAGGTAAATACTTTCCATCCGAGTTCCTCGGGTCCCAGTCCCGGGGTGCGTATCTGATTTGTCCGGGCTTGATTCTGGAATCGTCTACGTATGAGCCGGGACGCATCCCCTGGTCGAAGGCTGCGAGATAAACGAAGGGCTTGAATACAGATCCTATCTGGCGACGGGCATGGATAGCGCGATTGAATTTTGATTCATTCGCATCTCGTCCACCAACAATACAACGGATCGCACCAGTGCCGTTCTCTACGGCCACGATTGCCCCCTGTAGATAGTCAGGGGTTTTGCGTTGCCCGGAGGGAGTGGACTGCCAGTTGCTACGGGTGTTGTGGCGGTAACCCGGACGTCTTTCGATTTCGCTTAGCTTGGAGTTCAGGTGGCGTTCAGCGGCTTCTTGTAGATCCTTATCAATCGTGGTGATGATCTTCAGC
>DFWB01000235.1 GCA_002380675.1 Akkermansiaceae bacterium UBA4145 | reverse complement strand
AAGATAGGTCGCCGTCTCCATGGGGGAGATGATACGTGGGGTCAGGTTCTCCGGGCGTTGGGGGATGATAGCAAGGTCGTCCTGTCGGTGGTTGTCGGCACTGGAGAACCATTCAAGATACTGTTCGTCAATCAGTGCGCGGTCCTCTTTGTCGTAGTCGGCAGGCTGGACCGGACGAGGAAGCTTGTCGGAGAGGCAGAGTTCGTGAGTGGTGAATGGGTGTCCGTCATGAGGACGAGAAAGAAAGCGATACCCGGTTCGAGTATCGATGGCGATCTCGGTCAGTCCGTCGGGGCGCGGTAGCCAACTGGGAGGACGGTTCTCGTGCAGGGCAAGCATGGTTCGGTTGAAAATGGGTCCGGCGCCGCTCACGCCGGAGACTCCGCGCATGGGGCTGTTATCAAAGTTCCCTACCCAGACTCCAACCGTGAAATCGTTCGTAAATCCGATGCACCAGTTGTCCCGGAAGTCGGAAGAGGTTCCGGTCTTGACCGCTGCCTTGAAGGGGAGGCGCAGTGGCGAGTTAGGTCCAAAGGCCGCCGAGCGAGCCGCATTGTCGCTCAAAATGTCTGAGATCAGGTAACAATTTGTGGGTTCAGCAATTTGCTCAATTCGGGAATCCGGAGCGGATCGTTCATGATCAAGGGTCAGACGGGCAGGCTTGAAGGAGCCCAGTCGAGCAAGGGCCGCGTAGGCATTCGTCAGCTCAAGAAGAGAGACCTCTGCGTTTCCGATAGTCAGGCCCAGTCCATAAGACATAGCCGGCTGGTCGAGAGTCCCAATGCCAACCCGTCCAAGTAAGGAGTGAAGTGGGACGGGTCCTCCAATCGCATTGAGGGTTCGCATCGCAGCCACGTTGAGAGAATTGGCGAGGGCATACCTGATGGTTACCGGACCATGGAATTTTCGGTCGTAGTTGACCGGCAGATCGAGCCCTTCTTCGGTCCGATACGGCGTGGGAATGTCCGCGATGATGCTCCCTGGGAATAATTCCTTCTTTTCGAGCGCGAGGAGGTAGGTAAAGGGTTTCAAGGTCGATCCTGCGGAGCGGGGTGAGCGGGTGCCATCGATCTGCCCCCCCCTCATATCGTGAAAATCCCCAGAACCAACCAGGGAGAGAACGTCGCCGGAGGAATTTTCAATCACGACGACGGCCGCATGTTGGGCGTTCGAATGCCTGAGGCGCCTTCGCTCCTCCGTGACTATGGATTGGACCTTGTGCTGCAGCGGAGCCTCGAGGGTAGTACGCACAGAGGATTGGCGGGAGCGCAGCGAGGAGACGAGGTGAGGGGCTAGCTGATCCGAGGGGATCTGATCGAGATGGAGCGGCTCACCCTCTGCCACGCGAATTCTGTTGGGGTCGTAATCCCGTTCCTTCTCCAGCCGCTCCAGGATCCAGCTTCGTCGGTGCAGGGCCGATTGTGGATTACGAAGAGGGTTGTGCAGGGTTGGCGACTGGGGGAGACCGGCGAGAAGGCTGCACTCCCCGAGCGAAAGGTCACTGAGGGCTTTGCCGAAGTAGAATCGTGCGGCTTCCCGGCACCCTTGGCGGTGATTTCCGTAGTCCAGTCGGTTCAGGTAGGCGGTGAGGATTTCCTCCTTGGACCAGCGATACTCGAGGTGCCTGGCGGTGAGGGCTTCCCGGATTTTGGTGAGAAGGTTGCGCTTTCCCGGAGGGGAGGAAATTTTCACCAGTTGCTGGGTGATTGTTGAGGCACCCGAGACGATGCTCCCTTCCCGAAGAAGGTCCTTAGTGGCTCGTGCGATCGCAAGGTAGTCGAGGCCGCTGTGACTGAAGAAGCGCTTGTCTTCAGCAACCAGGGTAGCATCAATGAGTGCCGGCGGGACCTCAGCGAGGGAAACAGGTTCGTGGCGGAAGTAGTCCGGGCGCGCCATGTTGTCGAGGACGAGACCGTTGCGATCCGTGATGACAATGGACTGGGAGGGCGCGGATCCGAGTTGCGACGGGAGCGGGAAGGCGAAAGGAAGAAGGCTCCAGCCCGCCACTGCCAGGACAGGAACAACTAGGAGCCGGCAACAGCGGCTAGCCGGCACGATGCGATTGATCCATCTCTGGGGGTCAGGCATGATCGTGGTTCCTCCGCACTAGCGGTTGGCAGTTTTGAGGGGGTTGGGAGTGACGAACCTGCGGCTCGCCGAGAGGGCAAAGAACTCTGGCTCATACATCGCCTCGACTTTGGCGGGGGGCGCGAGTGCAGAGCCTGCCGACGTGACACGGGCCTGGTAGGAAAGAGTGTAGCTTCCCGAACGGGGGAGATAGTTCATAAAGAAGAGAACTCGATCGTCTCGGAATTCCTGATGCGAGACGCTCCAGTCCTTCTTGCTCTTCAGTCGCCCGGCCTGACTGGCAAAATCAGTATTTACGGCCTCAAAGATGGAGGGCAGGGGATCATCGACGACAAGGTAACGAGTGCCGTCCCTGGGCATCGAGACCTCAAGCTGCACCTCGACGAGGTCTCCCGTTTTCGGCTGGCCGAGCGCTTCCCGCTTTCCGCTGGGCAGAATCCGAAAGTAACTACGAGCGATCTGCAGGCCATTGGAGGACACTGGCTTCTGTGGGGCCAGATTCGGTTTAGAGGAGAGCTTAATGCGGGCAAATCCTCCGGCCGAAGTTGCGGCTCGGGCCACTAGTCCCTGACGG
>DFWB01000119.1:907-4518 GCA_002380675.1 Akkermansiaceae bacterium UBA4145 | reverse complement strand
CCGTATTTAAGACAACGTGGGCCGCCAGCATTGGTAGCGATGTTGCCTCCGAGGGAGCACTCTTTCAGAGAGGCGGGGTCGGGAGGGTAATACCACCCGATCTTTCTCGCAGCGTCCTGAAGGTCGGCAGTAATTACGCCCGGCTGGACAACCGCCAGACCATCACCGGGGTTGAGCTCGAGAATCGTATTCATGCGAGCGAGGGACAGAGCAATTCCTCCCTGCTGGGGCACGCAGCCCCCGACATAACCGACTCCGGCGCCACGCGTTGTTACCGGAATGCGCCGCTCGTGAGCAAATTGCATGACGCCCACGATATCCGCAGTGGATTCCGCAAATACGACCACCTCTGGGGGAGAAGAGGCATGCCACCGGTCGGAGGCATGAGTGGCAAGGACGTCCGCCGCCGCAGAAACCTTCGCGGCACTAAGTAACTGGACGAGCGCATCGTGCACGGAGACAATAATGGCCATTCCAGCCTCTTGAGCCACAGGTTTTTTTCACAGCACTTGACCTTCCTGAGGTAGTCGGAAGGGTAGGGGTCTTGAAGGGGTTGCAAGGCAAGACAGGAAAGGCTCTAAGCTGCTGCTGGAAGTCCCGGGAGCTCCTGTTGGCTGGGGCCCTCGGCTTCTGGGTGGCCGGTTTCTGGGTGGCCGAGGATGGGTGGCACCATCGGCGGGCACTGTGGCTGGCATTTCCCTTTGTCCTCCTAGGAGCAGATCAGATCGCGAGGGCGGTGTCAGGGGCTCGCTGGCTCTGGCTGGTGGCGTTGCTCCTCGGGTGGCAAAGCCTGAGCCGGGGGTGGGCAGATCCTCTCGTTGTTGAGCAAGGTGGGATAGGCGATTCCATCGCCGTTTTCGTTCTTGCTGCGGCCCTTGTGGCCACTGGAAGAAAAAAGGGGCTCGGGGAGTGGATCGTGGGCGGGCTGGCAATTCTTGGGGCTGTGGTTGTAGTTTATTCTCTGCTGGTATTTTACGGCTCTCCGTCGCGCGACCTGGGAGTCCATCGCCTCCGTAATATGCTCGTCTACAGTGATGGTCTGAATGCGGTTCTGACTGGGATGTTGTGCGCCGCTGGAGCGGTGGCAGGGGGGTGGTTTGCACTCTCTGTGGAAAAGAAAGTTCACCAGCGTTTATGGTTGATCGCTCTGGTGACCTTAGTCTTTGGGTTAATGGCGAGTCAGAGTCGTGGGCCAATGCTCGGCCTCATTGCAGGATTGGCGGTGATCTGCTTTTTCCACGGCCGATCCTTTCTCAGGGTTGGGCTTTGGATCGGGGTAGTGGTGGGGTTCTATTTTTTACTCATTCTGTGGACAGGAGGATCGGCTGATTTTGTCGAGCGAGGATCAGCGGGGCGGATTGACATTTACCAATGGTTTCTCGAGCGGATCTCGGGTCTTGAGCTGATGTTCGGGCGGGGATTTGGTGCAGAGAGCTCTATTCCTAAAGAGGAGCTCGGTTGGTTTGTCCACCATCCTCATAGTTCTTATCTGACTCAATTGATTCTGGGCGGAGCGCTCGGTCTTGCTCTTCTGCTTGCGGTCATTGGGTGGAGCTGGAGGGACGCGTGGCAGCAGGGGAAGCGGGGCGAATGCGTGTGGGTGGCGCTACTTTCCTGTGGGGTCGTTACCCTCGTTGTCGACGGGGCAGAAATATTTACGCTGCATTCGGTTCCCCGACTGGAATGGTTGATGGTGGTGTTTCCAGCGGCTCTTGCGGCAGGACGTGGATACGGGTCGCGGACGAGAGCGAGGAGCGAAAAGGGAAGCTCCCAGTAGAGAAAGTCAGGCCTTCGAAATTGGCAGAGAGCGTTCCGCCGCTAGGGCCAGGAAAGGTGGAGAATTCCGGTTTCCCCCACATCATGGAGGAGAGATGACCCGCTGAGCCCGTGGTTGATGTAACGGTCAAGGCCCGCTTGATATTCATCCGCCTTTCCATATACCGCTTCGATTTCCTCGAGCTCATCATTGCGCAGGCACCGCCAGAACCGAAAGAGGAGTTCGGATGGGGTAGCGATTTCGATGGAACCCGGAACGATCGCGGCGACGTTTGTGAGCGTTGTCACAATCAGGTCCTGAATCTCACGTTCATCCCAGCCGTGCTGTGCCGCTGAGGCGCTCCCGATCTCGAAGAATTCGATGATTTCCTCAAAGGGGGTTTCTTTGGGCACAAGATAAAGACGGTGCGACCAGTCTCCGGGACCGCATCCGCAGATCGCCTCCATCCCGGGTTCAATGTCCTCAGGGAAAGGGTCCCGGGGAAGCATTTCCCCTCCAACCTTCCATCGAGGGCGCTGGTCATGGGGTTCCGTGGACATCGATTTGGAGGGCAAGCGACGCTCTGCGGCGGGATGGCAGGAATAAAGGGAGGATGGGGCAAATGCCCTGTTTTGAGGGAGAAACCACCAAAAACTAGACAAGCAGGCCAAATATTAAAGTTTTATGTAATATTTTCAGCTCTTTGCTGGTAAGGTGCTTACCGCAACTCCGGACGAACACCGTTCACCCTTATGGTCTCGTCAACCGCCAACGGGCACATCCGTACCCGGCCCCCAGAATCAACTTCGCCCACTACCGGGCCGGGGCCTTTCATTGTGCGCATGCTCTCCCTCTTCTCGGTCGTGCTGTTGTGCGACTGCGAGAGTGTCGAAGGAACTGCTTCGACGGGTCGTGATGCGGCCGTAGCACTTGGCACTCCCATCTCTTTCTCAGGGGATCCGGGCAGGGACGCAAGAGCCTTGGGAGGCTCGAACCAGATTGTTCAACTGGCGGACTGGGGGAGAATGAGCGCAGGGCAAAATTGGTCCAAGATTTTTGGAAAGCACCAGGTCTATGGGGAGAAGGGGTTCACCGCCAAGGCCTCTCCACCCCCGCGACGTGCAAGAAATATTCCCACGTTCCACCGGCCGGATGGAAAGATTCAGATTTATTATCGCCTCGAACATTTTGGGGGTGTCAATGTGTCAAATAGCCGCAAAACCTTTAATGATAATTCTGTGGTCACGGTTACCCCGAACCAGCTTGAGCCGCTCGTCAAAGTTGTGCAGGCGCATCTCGGAGAACAGGGCACAGTCTCTGCGCTACCGTCCGAGAACGTGCTTGTCATCACCTGCGCTAAGGCGGCTCAGGACAGCGTCATGCAGCTCATGGAGCACGTGGACTCGGGGCGTAAACAGGTAGAAATCGCGGTTCGTATTTTCGAGGTTTCTGATGACTTTGACCGGCAAGTGGGAATGAATTCCCTGCTAAAGCACTTGGGGACAAACAACTCTCAGGCGCTCCTTGGAAACTTCAGCCCGGCGGCGTTCGTCGGCAGGGTGGCCGACCCCCTAAACGGAGTTGGCCCAGATCCCGGAGGAATGCTGAATCTCGTCGGGGAACTGCAGAAAGTTGGTGTCGGGATTGATATTACGCTCGAGGCCCTCGAGCGATCAGGGATGGTCAAGGTGGTCTCCCAGCCGCGCATGACGGTAGAGGCCGGCCAGCCTGCTTACATGATGGCGGGTCAGGAGCTACCGATCCGCGAAGGTCGCCTCACAAATGATAAATTTGTTACGGAGAAGATTACTTACAAGCCTGTCGGGGTTCAACTCCACATCACTCCACAATCTAT
>DFWB01000119.1:0-560 GCA_002380675.1 Akkermansiaceae bacterium UBA4145 | reverse complement strand
CATATTCTCACCGTTGTTTCAGCGATTTCTGGATTTGCCCCTCTTCCCAGTTTGAAGGGGAGTGAAATCAATGCACAATTAATGAACCCGGTGCTCGATTCCCGTCAGGCCGAAACCCGGGTGGAAGTGGCACATGGAAGCACTCTTGCCTTTGGAGGCCTGCGCATGGCTCGACAGATTGGCAGGGAGGAAAAGATCCCGATTCTTGGAGACGCGCCGGGAATCGGCAAATTGTTTAAGAGTAAGCGTCGCCAGAAGAAAATGAGTGACCTCTATTTCTTCGTTACACCGCATCTCATCAGCAGATAGGCCGGGAACAGGTTTTCCCTAGGGGCGCACATCCAGGCAAATCGCGTCGCCATTATTATTACGGGCAAGCAGGCGGCCGTCTGAGACGGCGAAGGGAGACCAGCATTTACCAGAAAGGACTTCGATACGGCCGGTTTCTTCAAAGCCGCTATCACTTGCCTTGCCAGCGATTAATTCGCCGGTCTCGGAGAGGAGAACCAAGGTCCCCCCAACCAACGCTGCGGATGCCCGGGTCCCAGGCATTTTCTGTC
>DFWB01000249.1 GCA_002380675.1 Akkermansiaceae bacterium UBA4145 | reverse complement strand
GACGAGATGATCGACCTCTTCCTCCTTGAAGGTGGTGGTAACCAGGAAGAAAATGATGAGGATGAACATGACGTCGATCATGCTCGAGATATTGATGATCTCGCCCTGCTCGTTGTCCCTGCTTCGGATTCTCATGGATTCAGTTAGTTAGTCGGCGGGCCCTAGGCGATTGCGGAATCGGCAGGAGCACTGTTCTTTCTTGCGTAGTTGACAATGAAGTCGGTTCCGACTTCGTCGATATGATCAATAATCTTATCCACCCGGGATTGCAGGAACTGGTATAGGAGCAGAGTAGGGATGGCGATGGTGAGGCCTGCGGCTGTCGTCACCAGAGCTTCATAAATTCCGGTGGCAAGGTCTGCGGTTTTTGCCGCTCCGCCGCTCTGAGAAGTCCGCTGAAAGGCGTCGATCATCCCGTAGACAGTGCCAAGAAGGCCGAGGAGAGGAGAAACAGCAGCAATGATTGAAAGTCCGCGCAGGCTCCTCTTGAGTTTGTCGGCCTCCCTGATGCCTGCGTCTTCGACGGCCTTGGCGACTGCTTCATGGCCCGAATCCCGCCACTGGAGACCGGCCTTGAAAACATGCCCTGCGCTTCCCGTGCTCTGCTCGCAATACTGCTCTGCGGCCTGCCCGGAGGGATCTGAATCCCAGGCATTCCCCAGACCGTTGAGGAATCCGTCAGGAAGAACCCTGTCGCGGCGGAGGGAAATAAAGCGTTCGAGGGCCAAGGCGAGTGCTATGATGGAGGCAATCCCGAGTGGGATCATGATTGGCCCCCCTTTTTTGATCAGGGAGAACATAGTTTCTTTTTCCACGCCGGAATCCGCCCCGGCCTCTGCTGCGAGAAGCGAGGTGGTAAGGGCCATGAGGAAGAGGGCGACGATGCCTGCGGCTTTTTTCCAAGGTTCGTTTGTCGTGTAGTTGGTCATGGGAAATCTGAGTGATGGAGAGGGGTTTTGGTTATCCACTGGTGCGTAGTTGATCAAGATACTGGCGCGCCACAATTGCTGCTTTTTCATTCGGGTAGCGGGTGATGACATCCTTGAAGCGCTCCTTGGCGTCACCACGTTTATTCTGAGCGAGGAGCACGCGGCCAATTTCGAGGATGCCCTTGGCCTGCCATGCGGGATACTTTTTATACTGGATTTCAACGTTCAGGAACTCCTTCACCGCTTCCTCATACTTCTGCATGTTGAAATAGCATTCCCCGGTCTGGAACCGGGCCCGTACTGTCCAGAGGTCGACTGACTTGTCGGCCTCAAGGAGAGGCGCATAATTGCGGATGGCATCGCCAGGCTTGTCGGAATTCTCAAGGGACCACGCCAGTCCAAACTGGGCATTGCGCTTCCACTTACTTTCCGGAAAGCGGCCAATGAAGTCGCGGTAAGACTTGTAAGCGCTGGGGTGATCTGCAGTGGCGCTCTGCATTTCGGCGAGTCGCATCAGCATGGACTCGGCAAGGACTGGCTTCAGGTTGCCCTGCTTCATTCCTTCGGCGAAATGCGTCAGAGCGACCACGGTTTCCTTCAACTTGTAACGAGACTCGCCGGCCTGAAAGCACATGGATGCTCTGAGCTTGGAATTGGGATACTTGACGAGCAGGTCTTCAAACATTCCGGCAGAATTCTCATAGTCACCCTTACTGAAATGAGCAGTAGCCAGCTGGTAGAGCAGGTCTTCCTGCAGGGCTTCCTCCTTTACGGCGGCAAGAGCCTTCGTGAGACGTTCAATCACCATGTCCTGCTCTCCGCTCTTCAGGTTTAGTTCCGCGAGTTCACTCTGGACTTTCACGACCAGGGAGCTTTCCCGATACTTGCCGAGGAATCTCTCGTAGAGTTTGGCAGCATCCGCTTCTCTCTTCTGCTTACGCTCACACCAGGCCCATTCATAGAGGGCCTGATCAGCAAATTCAGAGTCCGGCCAAGTATCCGCAACCTTTCGCAGATGGACTGCCGCAGGCCCCCATTTTTCAAGTCGGGCTAGAGAGAGGCCGGCGTAGTAGGTGACCCGTTGGAGTTTCTCATGCTTGGGATAACGTTGAAGAATCTGAGGGAAAAGGCTGCCCGCCTTGTCGAATTGCTCCAGCTGGATGTAGGCGAGGCCCTGTTGCAGCGCCGCATCGGCGGCGAGTTCGTGCTGGTGGTTTTTGGACACTTCACCGAAATGCAGGACGGCAGACTCATGCTTTTTCTCGGTGGCATTAACCCAGCCGAGGAAATAGTTCACCCGAATCCTTTGAGGAGGCGCCCCGCTCTTGAAGGGATCCTTGTTCTGTTTGTCCTCATTGAGAAAACGCTCAAGGGACTGCCGGGCCTGAGAGAGGTCCTCCTTCTCGTAAGCGAGTCGCCCCTGTTCGGCAAGGGCGAGAGGAAGGTGCGGCGTAGTGCCAGGATAGAAGCGGGTGAGGGTTTCCAGATGTTCGAGAGCCTTGGCGGACTTCTCTTCGCGGTCGTATGCGACGGCCAGCTGAATCAGGGCGGTATCGACGTTTGTCTCGGCGGAGACCCGCTGGCTGTTTTTTCCTGTCTTCTCGACCCGGGTAGCAATGAACGCCTCCAGGGGCTCGATACATTCCTTCCATTGCTCCTTCTGGAAATGGGAGTTGCCCACCAGGAAGGCCAACTGTGCGAACAAAGGCCCTTCCGGCTTGCTGGCAAGGAGGGGTTTGGCGGAGGCGAGGGATTGATCCCAGCGGCCCTGATGATGATGAATCTGGGCAATCCGGAATGCCGCGGCGAGGGCATTGGAATGATCCTTATGGATGGCGAGGAATTCTTTGTAGGCCTTGATCGCATTATCAGCCTGACTGAGCAGGAACATGTTCTCGGCCCGCAGGAAGCGAGTGTCCCCGGCCATCTCATGGTCCTTGAACTTGGTGATGTGCTCGTTAGCGAGATTTAGGCTGTTGTTGTAGTCTCCGAGTTTGTGGTAGCATGTGGCCCTCTGGGCCAGGACTTCCGCAAACTGCCCGAAGACTCCGCCGTTGATTCGGCCGAGGGCCTCGGCCGCGGTCTTCCAGTCGGGCTTTTTGCGACTCATCAATGCATTGGCATAATCAAAGCGCAGGTCGTCATTTACCGAGGCGATGTTATTGTATTTCTTGACCGCAGGCTCAAGGGAGGCGGCGGCTTGGTCGTAATTGGGTTTCGCAGGGCGGGAAAACACGCGTGCAAACCAGAGGTTCGCTCTGGCTCCCACGGAGCCGTCGAGATTAGTGAGCCTCGACAGCCTGTTACGGGCTTCATTGAATTCTCCCTGCTCGAGAAGGCATCTTCCAATGTAGAGCTGAGACTCCTTGATGTTAGGATTCTCTTTCTTCTGGTCCTCAGGACGGGTAGTGGGCTCCGATTTCAGAAAGGCCTCGAACTGCTCCGCCGCCCCGGCCCAGTTGTCGAGGATGAACCTGGTGACGCCGAGCCGATAGTGGCATTCCGTCTTATCGGAACCCTTCAATCCAGGTAGGGCGGCTTCAAATGCGGGCGCCGCTTTCTCATGGTTTTTAACAACCGTGTAACACTCACCCAAGAGGTATGAGGACCGGGTTTTCCAGATGGCGTCGGCGTCGATGGGACTTACCTTCTCGAGGATTCCGGCAGCCTCTTGATACTTCTTCAACTGGTAGTTGGCGAATCCCTGCTGGTAAAGCCCTCTGGCCGCTTGGTTTGAGGAGAGCTGGGCCTTCGCCAGTTGGGTAGCCCATGTGTTGACCTGATCCCAATCTTGTTTTCCGAAGTAGATGTCACAAATCGCGGCGAGCGCGGAAGCCTTGTAGGCTGGATTCTTGAGCCGGGCCTGTTCCTTGATGAAATGGTCGCGCGCCTGATCCTTCTGTCCACTTCGCAGGAGGCACTGTCCCTGCATCAGGATAATGCGGTCCCGGCTAACCTCTTTTGGCAAATTGGGTTTTGAGAGAAGGGCGGTCAGCAGGGGGATGGCCTCCGCATATTGTTTCTGTGCGTAGAAACTGAGAGCGAGGCCCTGCCGGGCTTGGTCTGCCTTGGCGTGATTGCCGTGCTTCTGGAGGAACTCCCGGAATCCCCCTATTGCCGCAGGGTAGAGCTTCCGGTTATAGGCTCCTGTCGCGAGATAATAAAGATCAAGGGCGGGGTCTTTCTGCTGCCCACGGAGTTGTCCAGGGAGAGACACCAGCAAGGCGATAAGCATTACGCAGATTGTTGCGGATGTCCCTGATTTCCTAGATGTGACGGTCACCATCTCTATCATCCTGACCAAGAGGAAAGGAGCTGTCATGCTCATTCTTGGGCTGGAGGAATAAAGGGCCTGCCATAGAATCTGCCACTATCGCGTGATAACGGTTCGCTCTGCGAGCTGTCGAGGGCGGAGGATGTCGATCCAAGGTCTGTTCCGGTAGTGGATTGCCTAAAAATAAGAGTTACTTGGAGGTGTCGTTAAATTATCGTTTCATCCTGTCGCAAGGGATGGGACAGCTACCATGGATTTCGCCCTCATAGCGATTCTCTTAAGCGCGTTTCTCGCTCCAGGACTTGTCTTGCTCGATCGAAGGAATTCCAGAGCTCTCCTGCTGCTTCTGGCCCTCAATCTGGTCCTCTCCTACCTGGCGGTATGTCGAGGAATAGATATGATTTATGAGGAGAACAACTGGTTGGAGAATATGCAGGTCGTGATTCTCCTGACCAGTTGTCTGACTTTTGCTCTTGCCGGGTCGGCCCTCCGGTCTCGGGACAGGGCGCTGGCGCTGTTCCTCTCAGCCCTGTGCTTTATTTTTTCTTTCCGGGAAGTCGATGTTGATGAGCTGCAGGTTCCTGGATGGCTGATTTTCCTTCTGGCGGAGGAAGGAAGAGCCGTTTTTTTCGTGATCGCTCTTATTCCCCTCTCAAGATTACTGCGAAACTTCCGGCACTACAGGGAGCACTTGAGCCTCTACCTGCGGGCATCCGTTGGCATATATCTCCTGAAGGCTGCGTTTCTACTGATCGTGCTTAGCAGTGTTTTCGAAAAGAACATTTTCGAAATCAGTTACCATGTCTTTGCGGAGGAACTGTCAGAGTTTCTGGCCTACTGCCTTCTGCTTCTGACATCCCTTGATCTTGTGCGGGCCCTTGGTGGGATCGCGCACAAGGCATCTATCAGGGATTGAAGTTCTACGCGGGCCTTGCAATGCCGCTTCAGCGCTTATCGGGAGTAATTTGAAAGGTGATGTTCTCCTGCCCGCGCCCTACCTGAATCGGATAGGTCTCGCCTGGCTCCAGTTGGAGGAGGATCGAAACCAGGGCCTCTCTGCCGTCGATATTCTTTCCATCCAATTTCCTGAGAATGTCACCTTCCCGGAGCCCTGAGCGGGATGCCGCTGATTCCTCCTGAACGTTGGTCACTCTGAGGCCGTTCTCTCCGCCTTCAAACCGTATGCCAAGCAGGACTCGCGGAGTCGGACGTTGGGCATTGCGTTCAACCTTGATGTAGCCGGGCGGCTTCGGAAGCGTGGTCAGTTGAAGGGCCATGTCTTTCACATAGCTGGTAACCTTGAGCAGGCCCGGAAAGTTCAAGGTTTCAATGGTATCTCTGGGAGTGTGATAGTCGTCGTGAAGGCCGGTAAAGAGAGAAAGGATTGGAACTCCCGCATTATACAGTGGAGTAGTGTCTGTAGGCAGGAAAGGGCTGGAAGACCTCTGGATGTTCATGCCATCGTCGGGGGTTTCGATCTTATTCAGGAGGTCGTTCCACTCCCCGCTGGATCCAGTTCCCTGAACACTGAGGCCCTGTTCCCGGAGCCGCCCAACCATATCGAGGTTGAGGTAGGCCGCGATTCTGGGGTAGAGGCTGCCTTCCCTCTTGCCTTCTTCGACGTAAGCAGTTGAACCGAAGAGCCCCATCTCTTCTCCCGACCATCCAGCGAATATCAGGTCGCGCTTCAGTTTGAGAGTTCCCTTAGCTTTCTGAGAGGTGAAATATTGGGCCAACTCCATCATCGCGGCGACTCCTGAGGCGTTATCGTCGGCTCCGTAATGTAGTGCTTCAGCTTCTTCGCCCTTGGCCCGGGTTCCTCCCCGGTTGCCATAGCCAAGATGATCTATGTGGGCCCCGATCATGATGGCTTCCGCAGCTGGTTTGCTGCCTGAGACAAGCCGGGCAATCACGTTTCGCCCCTCTTCCCTATTCTTGACGATTCCAATTCGAGTCGAAATTGTTCCCTCTAGGGCAAAGCCTCTCACCTTTTCCCCATCAGAATACGAACGGAAGAGCTCCTTTAAGGCTGCTCGGTCGTCTTTGCCGGTAAGAAGAGGTGTTGCGAGCCGATCCGTGATGCAAAGGGCTGGCAGGATAGGAGCCCCCCCGATCTCCTGGCTTAGAGGGAAGAGCTCCGTGGAGATTTCCTCGTTGGTGCCTTTGACGAAAATAATACCAGCAGCACCCTTCTCCTTCGCGAGGTTAGCCTTCACGAGAAGGGGGGCCGATCCACGCAGTTCAGGACGGGATGCCGGCACGCCCCGAAGCACTACTATCCAACGGCCCTTTGGATCGATGCCCGCGAAGCTGTCATAGTTTCCCGCGGCTATACCAAAGCCAGCGAAGACAGTTTCTGCTTTGGTTTCTCCCGAGGTTGAGATCGAAAGAGGTTGGTAGTCTTTTCCGGGCGTAATGATGCTTTTGAAGCCTTCTGGAATTTTGCCTGCAAAGGATAGGTTGTTGGTCCCCTCCATTCGCATCCCGGCGGCGAAGTCGAAGGTATGAAAAAACGAAGTGGCAGTGCCTTCCGGTGCTAATCCGAGCCCGCGGAAGAAGGTGGCGAGGTAGGAAGTTGCCATCCGTTCGCCCTTATCGCCGGTCCCACGCCCTTCATACTGTGCAGAGGCAAGGCGAGTGACATAGTTTCGGAGATCATTTTCTGATAGGCCAGCTGCGGACTGCTTGAGTGCTCTTTTGCCTTGTTTCCGGGCGATTCGCTCCGCTTTTTCGAAGGTCTCTGCCGCTGCAGGGAAGGCAATCAGAGAGGCGAGGAGGAAAGGGAACAATCTCATGCGAGACGCGGATACACCAAACGAGTCTCTAGTGAAAGAGAGAGATCGCCCGGCGGAAGAGATCTTTGTTGTCGAATAGAAGCGGCCGCGTGGGTGTTACTTGATTCTCTTGGAGACGAGTCTGCCTCCAATAATGACACCCGTACAGTGAGTTACGGTTTCGAGAGGGTCTCCATCGAACAGGGCCAGATCTGCTTCTAGACCTGGTTTGAGAGAGCCTATGCGGTCTTCCACTCCGAGAATTTTTGCGGCTGCTGAAGTGCATCCTGCCAGCGCGACTTCATGGGGGAGCCCGTAAGCAACGGAGAGTGCGGCTTCAAAATGCACCACTCGCGTTTTCGGAACATAGGGCTCGTAGCCTGACTGAAAGGCAAAGGGGATCCCAGCAGCATGTAACTTTGCCGCTAGAGTAAAAGTGACGTTCTCATTCTCTCCATAGGGTCGAGCCATGGTGGGGTGGATGATGATGGGGACCTTGGCCTTCTTGATTTCCTCCAGCAGGAGGTAAGCCTCCGAGGCTCCATCGAGAATCAGTGGGAAATTGAACTCCCTCTGAAGACGAAGGGCGGCAGCGATATCCTGATGGCGCCTGGCGGTCACCAGCAAGGGAACGCTTCCTTCGAGAACCGCCGCCATCGCATCCAGTCTCAGGTTGGTATCTGGTTTCTCATCCTCCTTTGCCTCGGTTCTTTTCTTGAGGTGGCGTTGGGCCTTGAGGAGATGCTCCCGCAGCATGGCGAGAGACTTGGCGCGGGTTCCCGGAGATTTTCCTCCTCGTCCAAAGCCGCTTGAGCCAAGGGTGCTTGCTACCATCGCGAAAGGGCGAAGGGTGTTCTTCTCTGGATCGGTGATGGCAGGAACGTTTGTCTTCAGGATCATGGTCTGACCCGCCACCAGTGCGCCAGGGGCATGTCCAGTGTGGATAGTGGTGATTCCCAGTTCCTGGATCCATTGCACGAGAGGGTCTCTTCCATTGTATGCATCGACGGCTCTAAGTTCGGGCTGGATCGGAGCGGAGGTCTCCAGCTGTTCCTGATCGTGACGATCAAGATTCAGGATTCCCGATAGTCCCACGGTTGTATGGGCATCAATAAAACCAGGGGTTGCCACCGGTGCTTTAAGAAGGCGATATCCTTCAGGGATGGCTACTTCGCCCAGCGGGCCAACTCTCTCGATCTTCCCATCTTTTGAGCAGAGAACCACGCCATGACGGAGCGGCTTCAAGTCGCCAGTCATCGTATAAAGTATATCTGCCTGAACTGCGACCTGACCGCTTGCGGTAAGGATGCAATGGAACAGTAAGCTGGCAACAAGAAGGTAAATCTTCATAAGGATATTCAGTTATTTGTAGAAGCAGCAGCCACTCGCCAGTCTACGGTGCCCGGCGCCGAAACCTCCCTCAGCCCAGAGCCGGTCCCCGGGGTCGTCGAGGTCAAAAACTTTGTTCCCTTCCACGTGAGTCTCCAGAACCCGCGTATAGACCGAGAGGGGGTCTCCGTTCAGGATCACAAAATCCGCTTTTTTACCAACTGTAAGAGATCCGGTATGCTCCGCCTGATCCATCATTTTTGCGCCAGCAATTGTCACTGCTTCGAGGGCCTTCTGCCGGGACATCCCAGAACGGACTGCGAGGCCTGCACTGCGAAGAAACCACCGGGAATCGTTAATCGGGTCATCCGTATGGAATGCTGTCAGAACTCCACGTTTTTCCAGCTCGGCCCCATTTTTCCATTCAAGATCTCTGGCCTCCAGTTTTCCTCCGGGGGAGTCGAGATAGATGATCGAGCAGGACACTCCGGATTCTGCAATTTCGTCGGCTACTTTCCACGCTTCGGAGACATGGTGCAGGACGACCTTGAATCCAAATTCCTTTTTCAGGCGTAGCACGGTGATGATGTCATCGTGTCGATGAGTGTGGTGGTGCACGACCTTTCTCCCCTCAAGCACGTCGACGAGAGCCTCCATGGCGAGATCGCGCTCTGGGGGATCATCTCCACCTGCGGCAAGCTTGTCCCGATATTGCTGGGCCTTGATAAACTGCTCGCGGACTAATGCCGCTGATTTGCCACGAGTGCCGGGCGAACCGCCAGACCCTTTGATTGAATTGGTGCCATTGGCCATCTTGATGCCTCCGGCCATTGAGCCATCGTCGTTACGGAGTGCCAGTTCTTCGACAGTGACCCCATCGCGGAGTTTGAGGTATGCAGTCTGGCCGGAGAGAAGGTGTCCAGAGCCCGACATGAGGTTGGCCATCGTGATTCCGCCGGCCCGGGCTTTCTCAAGGGTGCTATCCAGAACATCGATAGAGTCCAGAACTCTGACCCCAGGCTGGATGGGAGAGGATCCGTCGCCACCCTGGACTTTTCCGACATGCGAATGCGTGCAGACCAGGCCCGGGAAGACGAATTTGCCCTTCAGGTCGATGACCTTGGCTCCCTTTGGAATTGTAACTTCACCTCGTTTTCCTACGGCGGCAATGTTTTCTCCCTCTATGAGGAGAACGCCATCAGGAATTTCCGGAGCAGTAACGGGAATGATATGAGCCCCCACGTAGGCCCTGATCGGTGAGGAGTTCTCATCCCCGCCCAGCGATGCTACCGCGATGACCGCGAGTATCGCAAGAGGAGTCAGGTAACGCAGAGAGGCAAACATGAAATCCTCTTACAGCAGGAGAAAGCACTTCGCCACCTGGAAAAGCCGGGAGAGGTATTTGAGCCTTTCCCGGAAATGAGATGGGTCAGGGAATAATCTTCAGCTGGGAGCGCCGGCTCAGGGAGAGGAAATGATTATGAAACTCTTCAAGCAGGGCGTTCGAAGATCGGCCAAAACTATCGAGGAAGGCTCCTTCGAAACCCCTTGTCTCAAGAGCTTTGAAAAAGTTGACCCGGTAGGCTTCCTCACTCGATTTACTGATAAGGAAGGCAATGAACCATGCGCCGAGATCGTAAGCAATCCGCGCTCTTCGTCCATATGGAATATCTCTTATGGTTTCTCCTTCCCGCAGGCTGCCCGATGAGTGCAGCTTGCGCTGCATGACCTCTTTCAGGTAGTTGACCCGCACACCCTTCTGCCTCGAGTAGAGTAACTGAGCCATGTATTCAGCGCCTCCTTCACTCCACCACGGATTCGTCTGGTTGAGGCTCTTTCTTGTCTGCTCCTTCCTGCTGCGGATGTGCGCGTGTTGGTAGACGTGAAAGTATTCGTGCAGTACGACAGGCTTATAGTCTTCCTCTTTTGGTCCGGGATTTTTTCCGGACATGGTAATGATAAATCCGGACCACTTATCTTGTTCATTTCTGCGTGTGTTCAGCCCTGCGCTACCGTCCCGCGCATAGTCTGTGAAGTTATGGCTCCTGTTGAGGCAGTGATGGAGGATGGTGCCCGGATCTTTCTGCTTTCGCACAGCGCAATATTTTCTGTCGAGCTCGCGGGCGGCTTTTTCACTTCTGCCAACAATCCAGAACTCTAGAGGGCCGAAGTTTCCCCAAGCTTTGGAAGCGACTTGATGCCACTGCTTTGTCAGCTCTACCTGACTTGCGGGGACGTCGCTGGCAGCATAAAATTCTGCTGCTCTGGTCATGGTTTTTCCCCATGTGTCTGCCTGTGCGACAGCGCAATTCGCACCGTGCCCAAATGCAAGAATTGATATGATAATCTGGGAAGCGCGTTTCATCGCGGCTCTGGGGATCTGCCCTCCCTGAAGGGCTGCAAATGTAGGTCCAAGCCCGGTGAGAGTTGTGGACAGATTGCTTGGATTATTGCTTCCTCTCAGAAAGAAGCCAGCCGAGAAGATCATGGAATTCGTCTTCCTTAAGAAGATGCTCAAACGAGGAGGGCATCAGGGAGCGGTCAAGGGTATCACTGGCGGTGATCGAGCTTTTTTCGATTCGGTATTCCTTGCCCGTGGCATCAACCAGAAGAAGGACCTCCCCTGATTCTCCCCGGACAAACCCAGCGGTACTGGTTCCATTCTTCAGCGTCAAGGTCGTCAGGAAAAAGTGTGCATCGACATTGCGATTTGGATCGAGGATGTCCTCAGTCAATCGGGCGGCTCCTCGAGCCCCGATGCCGTCGAGCTGGGGCCCGAGCAGCGCTCCCTCGCCAGCGACTTGATGGCATGAGGCACAGTGGGTTTTGAAAATGGCTTTTCCATTTTCTATTCGGGGCTGCGCCAGTTCAAAGGATTCAACGCGTTTCTTGATGACCTTCTCAATTCGACTGCGCTCCTTGTTGGTTGGCGGGGTGGGTGCGGTGGCTGGTAAGGATGGAAGAAACGCTTTCAGCTGGTCACGGAGATCGGCAGGAGCGCTAACCAGAAGAACCCGGGCGAGGCTCTCAAGTAGCCCTCCATGGGCAGCGGAAGGAGTAAACGATTCCACCTGGGCCGCTGGCGGGTCGAGGCGCGTTATTGCCAGCCAAGCAAAGGATGGCCCGTTGTCCCCGTCTATGACCTCTAACTCTACCTGGAGGTCCTTCATGGAGGAGAGCTCCCATTCGACTCTGACGGCCCGGTCGTTCCTTGGGGGATAGGCGCGATGCAGCTCCTTCCCGGTTTTGGAGTCTATCAGGCGGACAAAATTGTTCTCGTGGGGAGGCTGATCGGGATGCCCTCGATGCCCACAAATCCAGAACGAGATTGTATCAGGGGCGATGAAGGGGCTGCTGCGGAGAATGCCTGTTCGGGACTCGGCCCCGGGTCTGCCAAGCGCTAGGCTGGAAATGACGGATACAGTTTGTCCGTCCTCACATTCTCTTTGTTGCAGAGTCCATGGGGAAGCGCTTTTTGGATGGGCAGGGTGCGAGCTCAGAGACCACGAACGCTCATGCCGCTCGTCAAGTAGACTACGGGCAATATCCTGTCCCATTTTGATCAGAGAAGGATCGAGCGTTAGCTCACCACGCTCCTGCCTGCCTCTCATGAAAGCGTTGAATTGCCCGGCTCGGACGCTTGAGGGGCGATCCTGCTGGTGCTTCATCCATGCGAGAGCTCCTTCCAGCACTTCTCTTTCCCCATGGCGGGCAAGGTGGCTGAGGATCTCAAGCGTATCGCGCAAACGAGGGCTTTGTTGTAGTCGCTTCAGGAGGAAAGCAGAGGAGCTGGGAGTCGGGCTTGCGAGAGCGATATCGGTGGGTAGAAGTCTGGAGACAGTTTCCCCGTCGAGAGCCCCGGGAGAGCCAAGCTGTGACCGAATGGCCAACCGGATCACATGTCGCAGGTGGGTATCATCGGACCTTTCCCGGTAATAGAGCTCGAGGAGCGGGATGAGAGATTCAGCACGGGGGTTCTGCTGGAGCTCGGCTGCGGCGGCGCGCCGGATATGGGGAGAGCGCGACTGAAGTTCCTCGACTGGATTGTCGCCGGACTCCTGGAGACTCATGGGTCCGGGCGCCAAGGGGCCTGCCTTAGGCGTTATCCGCCATATTCGCCCTCGTTTTCGATCGCGACCAGAGTGGTCGAGGGGGACTTCATAGTGCCCTATGATCTTGTTGTAAAAGTCGGCGACATACAGTGCCCCGTCTCCACCAAGGCACAGGTCCACAGGTCGAAACCACGGATCCTTACTGGTCATGAAGTCAGGCTGCTCCACCGCCACAGGGGTAGTGCCGGCATATTTGATCCCATCGTGGTTGATCACTGAGTTCACCGGGTTGCCGATGAGCATCCGGTAGTTCCACCTGCGCCCCCATTGGTTGCGGTCTACAAGGACAATACCGCAGATTCCTGTGGATCCGTGAGTATGTTGAATCATTGTGGGCCCAAAACCCATCCCGTCATGCGGTTTCCCGAAACTCGGGTAGTATGCCCCTCGAATCAGCTGGTAGATCGGGGCACTGTGGCAGTCGGCGCTGTAAAGGTTTCCCCGTTTGTCGAAGCAGAGGCCGAAGGGGTTTACCTGACCACGGCTCCAGACCTCAATGCGCGACCCGTCCGGTTTGAACCGAAAGACATTGCCGGAGTTCATCTCCACACTCGATCCGTCGCTGGCCGTGACGATGGAAATGTTATTGAAGCCGTGCGTGGCATAGACCCATCCATCGTGGCCAAGCCGAAAGCTGGAACACATCCCGTGAGTATCCCGCTCATATCCCATGGGCCCGAAAAGGACTTCTCGAAGATCTGCTTTTCCGTCCCCGGTGGTATCTGCGAAGTACCATATGTTTGGTATGCTCCACGCAATACAGCCATCCTTGTGGTCGGGCCGGTGCCAGGGGACTACCCCGGTTGGAATGTTGAGGCCGTCTGCGAAATCAATTACGGTGTCTGCCTTTCCATCTCCATCGATGTCCTCAAGAATCTTGATGGCATCGCGGCTGTCTCTGACCTTGGAACCTTTGTCATCTGCCCACCTGTCTTTTTCTGCAGCATAGGGATATTCCACCGTCGAAGAAACCCAGAGCCGTCCCCTTTTGTCCCACGCCAGATTAATTGGCTTGTTGATCATCGGCTCGGAGGCAAAGAGCTGAATCTTGAAGTCGTCCGGGACAGAGAACCCCTTCAACTCCTCCTCGGGAGTGAGGGGGCCGGTCTCTCGAACGAGGACAGGGTTGGCCAGAATCAGGCTGGAAAGAGCCAAAGTGATGGATGTGCAGATTAACCGCATGAATTCCTCTTAGGTAGGTTCACTTGCCGGAGCAAGCTCCTGCACGGGACGGAAGGTAGTCGGATCAGGGGAGAGGGCGGGATGCCAGTTTCCCGCTTATTTGCCGGGAGCCAAAGGGGAAAGGATCGGTGACTCTTTCTTTTCGTCGAGCCAAGAGACTCCCGCTGGATATGAGAGGGGGCTTTGAAAAGGGTCAGCACCTTCGTGGTCCCGGGCATGGTTCCTTTTGAGGCTGTTCTTTATTTCTACCATATTCCTGATTACCTCGACCGACTGCTTGGGAGTGAGAAATTCCAGTGGCGGTGAGAGAGGACAATCATCCCCGAACTTGTTTCCTCTCAGGAAGCTGATCGCATCAAAGAGGATCTTCGAATACCCCCGTTGCTCCTCATCGGCAACGTCGCCATCAGTAATCGATCCGGAATATCCGTCTTCAGTCGTTGGTTCTGGAAAGTCTTCCTCGGCGATATCTATTGTGAAGAAAGGAAGGTCATCTTCGTCGCAGCGTGGGATAATGTGGACTTTTTTGTTCTCTTTCATCAGAGCTTTTGCACTCCGGATATAAACTGTCACTGTGCGGGGGCAGCTTCCGTCGGGTTCCGAGACTCTGAGCTCGATCTTGATGCTGAAGTAGGTTTCCTGATTCAGACTGGTAGCGCCACTATCAGTCTGAATCTGATCTGCCGCGGCCATAAAATTCTCTTCGGATCCTACCGCGAGGCACTCGCATCGATCTCTCCCTACCATAACGCTCTTGCCGGCGAAGAGAAACTGGAGAGCGACAAGCGCGTGCGGCATCATATCATTAAAGAGGCCGGTGCTTGCCATGTAACCTGTGCGAAACATTGGGATGGCTTTCTTCTCGGACAGATCAATGACTACCCGTTCCGTGTTGGAGACGATGTCTCGGAAGGTCTGGATTTCGTGCACCATGCCCGGGAGGCGGGACAGGGTCCACTTGGCTGCGTAGTGATCAACGGAATAGAATTGCAGCCCAAGCGACTCCTCTTCCATGGTCTCCAGATCCCAGGCAAGGTCAGTGGCTTCCTCCAGTGTTGTCT
>DFWB01000098.1 GCA_002380675.1 Akkermansiaceae bacterium UBA4145 | reverse complement strand
AAATTCAGCACTCGATGATGCTGAGTAAGACCATTGACTTCCTGTTGGAGCACGCGAAGGTCACAGACACCAGCGAGCACCTGGAGAGCGACTCCGAGGAAGAGGCTACTCAAGCCGATTCCGGAGAACCGGATAAGGAGTCCGGCAGTGGTTCTCCCGACAGCGACGCAAAAGAAGAATCTGAAAAAAACGATGAGTAACTTCGATCCAACATCTGCGGCCCCTCCATCGCCACAAAATTCCTACCTTGTTCCAACTGTCATTGAGCAGGATGGTCGTGGAGAGCGTGCCTTTGACATTTACTCCCGACTCCTGAAGGACCGTATCATTTTTATTGGGACGCCCATCGACGACTTCGTTGCCAATTCGGTCATTGCCCAAATGCTGTTTCTCCAGATGGCAGATCCTAAAAAGGATATTCACATTTATATCAACTCCCCTGGAGGAAGCGTGACCGCAGGTCTCGCAATCTACGACACTATGCAGTTTGTCACCTGCGATGTGAATACCTACTGCATAGGGATCGCTGCCTCAATGGGGGCTGTCTTGCTCACAGCCGGTAGTCAAGGAAAGCGCTTCTGCCTTCCCAACTCTCACGTGATGATCCATCAAGTCTCTGGTGGTGCCCAGGGAACTGCCTCCGATGTCGAACGAACAGTCGAATTCATGTTTGAGCTGAAGAAGCGACTGAACGGCATTCTCTCCAAGCACACCGGAAAAGACCTTGATACCGTTGATCAGGATGCCGATCGAGACAACTACATGTCGGCACAAGAGGCTGCTGACTATGGACTCGTAGACCGGGTTCTTGAAAACAGGAAGGATCTCGGAGACGAGAACGAGGCCTGATATTCCTGAAAAAAGAGGAGGCAGAGCCCGTTGTCCTCTGTTAACATGCGTTGCCGGAAGGTTTTGAAAAGAACCTTGCTTCATCGTTATCTGTATTCGCTATGGCACGTGCATCCAACCTCACCATGTGTTCCTTCTGTGGCAAAAGCCATTCAGAGGTGAAAAAGCTTATTGCGGGACCGGGAGTCTACATCTGCAACGAGTGTATCGAGGTTTGCTCCACCATTCTTGACAAGGAATTCTCCGAGGAAAAGCAGGTCGATTCAGAACCCTCTTTCGAGGAGGCCGTTTCTACTCCAACTCCCAGCGAGATTTGCGAGAAGCTTGATGATTACGTCATAGGGCAGGAGCAGGCAAAAAAAGTGCTAGCGGTCGCCGTTTACAATCACTACCAGAGAATACATCAAGATACATCCCGCACTCCACCCGAGCTGGCGGATGTCGAAATCGAGAAGTCCAACATTCTTCTTCTTGGCCCAACAGGTTCCGGCAAGACTTTACTTGCACGAACGCTGGCTCGAGTGCTGGACGTCCCCTTCTGCATCGTTGATGCCACGACTCTGACCGAGGCAGGATACGTAGGGGAGGATGTGGAAAACATTGTTCTGCGGCTGCTCCAAGCTGCAGACTTCGACGTAGAAAAGGCAGAGCAGGGCATTATCTACGTAGATGAAATTGATAAAATCGGGAGGAAAACAGAGAACGTCAGCATTACCAGAGACGTTTCGGGAGAGGGCGTGCAGCAGGCTCTCCTGAAAATTCTCGAAGGCACCGTCTGTAATGTGCCACCTCAGGGAGGGCGCAAACATCCACAACAGGAATACATCCAAGTGAATACGGAGCGCATTCTTTTTGTCTGTGGTGGGGCATTTGTAGGAATGGAAGATATTGTTCGGAGACGTCTGGGCCGAAACGCACTTGGATTTGCAGCCGCAGAAAAAACTGCGCTCGCGGAAGGATCCGATGAGGACCTGATGAGCAAGGTTCAACCGGAAGACCTTCTGCACTTTGGCCTTATCCCCGAATTCATCGGGCGACTCCCCGTTCACTCGTCTCTCCTGCGACTCGACGAGGATGAGCTGGTTCGGATCCTGACCGAGCCGCGGAACGCGCTGGTGAAACAATACCAGAAGCAACTCGCTCTCAATGATGTGAAACTCAAGGTTTCCCGGGATGCCTTGCGGGCGATGGCGGAAGAAGCAGTAAGGAGAGGAACCGGGGCACGGGCTCTTCGCTCCATTTTCGAAGGCATCACTCTCGACATCATGTATGATATTCCTTCGCGAAAGGATATCGATTCTGTATCCATCAGCCGCGGAGTCGTGGAAGGAACAAAATCCCCGGCGATCCGTAAAAAGCGCGCAGATGCGGCATAGGCTGCATTGCTTTGGAAGGCTCTTCACTTTCCAGACGATCCCCCTAGGGTAAGGGCATGGCCTTACGCACCATCATTGCGATTGCAACCTTCCTGCTTCCGCAGCTGACCAGCTCACAGCAAAGGATCGGCCCTTCTCCACAGCCCCTCCTCGACGAAGGGATGGGCTATGAACATGTGGAGCGCCTCATCCATGTCCTTGAGCAGGTCCGCGACCATCACCCTGATCGTGACAAACTCAGCTACGAGCGCCTCATAAATCATGCCCTTGAGGGAATGCTGAACTCTCTCGATAATTTTTCAGGATTCTATCACCCTGAAACCTACTCTTTTATCAGCGAGGAGAAACGTGAACCATCCCTGCCAGGACTTGGAATCACTCTGGGCAAGAGCCATGATCGGGTCAAGGTAACGGCGGTCCACTCAGGATCCGCCGCAGATGAAGCTAATATTCTAGCTGGCGATTCCATTCTGGAAGTAAAGGGCCACCCCGCCTCCAAGCTCACGCTGGCAGAAATCCTTGAAAAACTGCAAGGCCCTGTGGGCGAACCTGTCCCTCTTACCCTTTACCGTGCCAGTAACCGGGAGTCTTACGAAGCGTCCATCCTCCGTAGAGTTGTCAAAAATTCGGCTGTGCCAACAGCGCATTTTCTCGACGGCCGCCTTTCTTCCAACCTAAAGACCGGTTATCTCTATCTTTCCGAATTTACAGCGGCCTCCCATCGCGAAATCGAAGCTGCACTGGACGATCTTGAGGATCGTGGCATGGAGGCACTTCTCCTTGACCTGCGAGGCAACCCCGGGGGCCTCCTGACCGCGGCGATCTCCATCCTTGGAGAATTCCTCCCTCCTTCGACAGAGGTGGTATTTACCAGAGGGCGGAACCCCGAGCATACATCCCCGGTCATGAAGACCCCCGCACGCAAGCGGAGGAATCGTAGCTACCCGGTTGCCGTCCTCCTTGATCGCGACTCAGCCAGCGCCTCAGAACTCGTCGCTGGAGCCCTTCAGGACTTGGCGCGTGCAACCATCGTTGGGGAAACCAGTTACGGCAAAGGATCCGTTCAACGTGTCATGCCGATGGGTAACGCAGCCCTGAAGCTCACGATTGCAACTTACCACACACCTTCGGGTAGAACTCCCCAGGAACGCGGAATTATTCCTGACGTCGAAGTAAGTATCTCGGACGAAGATCGAGCGAACCTCGGAAGGCAACGACGACGTGACTCGCTGACCCCTGACCAGCGACAAATTCTTGATTCGTGGGTGGACCCCGTAGTTACCGAAGCTCTCCAAGCGGTCTCGAAACAATAAGATTCGCAATCTCATGTCTGTTGCCGAACAGTCAGCTCCAGAATTGAAAGCGGGATCTCTGACGATCCTCGCAATCGAAACGTCATGCGACGAGAGTGCTGTGGCCATTCTCAGGCAAACCGGCACAACACCTGCAGAAATACTCTGCTCCCTTGTTTCTTCCCAAATACAACTGCACCGGTCCTATGGCGGAGTTGTCCCCGAGGTAGCATCTCGCAACCACTCTCTCATTCTTCGTAGCCTAGTGGAGCAAGCGCTTGATCAAGCAGGCCTACAAATCCGCGATGTCGATGCTTTTGTTGCCACCAAGGGTCCCGGATTATCGTCATCCCTCCTTGTTGGACATAGCATGGCCAAAGCTCTTGCTGCTGCATCTGGTAGAAATTTTCTCTCGGTGAACCATATGGAGGGGCATCTTCTCTCACCCTTTCTTTCCGATCAGAGCACCTCCTGGAAAAGCCCCAGCATAACGGTCCCCCCTCATCTGGCTCTGATCGTATCAGGGGGCCATACCATGCTGGTCCACGCCAGACAGGCTGGTAATTACCATCTCATCGGGCGTACGGTAGACGATGCGGCGGGCGAGGCCTTCGATAAAGTAGCGCGCATGCTGGGACTCCCCTACCCTGGAGGCCCCGAAATAGAAAAACAGGCCCAAACTGGCAACCCGGAGGCCTTCCAGTTTCCACGCTCGATGCCCGGGAACCTCAACTTCTCCTTCTCCGGGCTCAAGACCGCAGTGCGTTATGCTCTCCCCAAGATCAGCAATCTCACTACAAGACTCCCTGACATTTGTGCCTCTTTCCAGAAGGCCGTTACAGATGTCCTCGTATCGAAATCTCTCCGAGCCGCTAAAGAATGCGGATGCAATATGATCACCTTGTCTGGGGGAGTAAGCTGTAATGAGGCTCTCCGCTCTGCCCTCCGTGACAAGTGTATGTCCGAGGGTCTACGTTTTCTTACCTGTCCTCCCGATTTGTCTACAGACAATGCGGCCATGATTGCATTTGCTGCGCTTTTAAAGTTCCGAAGCGGCGCCACTGGATCGATGAGTGAAGATATCGACCCGAACTTTTCCCTGTGTAAGCAGGACTCAATCTTATAAGAGGAGATTCACATTGAGACGTTGCCTCGTATTTGATTTCGATGGGACCATTGCCGACACCCTCGGTGAGGGGCTGAGCATCTATAATGAACTCGCTGAGAAGAATGGATATAATCTCATCAGCCCTGATCAGTTGGATAACCTGAGGGAATTGGATACGAATGGACTGCTGAAGCATCTTGGCGTCCCAAAACGTAAGCTTCCATTTCACCTCGCTACTGCAATGCGACGCCTCCGAAGCCGCATAAAGCACCTCTCTCTCATTGAGGGCGTCCAGGATGTTCTACCCCTCTTGCGTGAGCGCTCTGAGCAGATGGGGATTCTCAGTTCAAATATTCCGGAGAACATCGACACCTTTCTCGAGGTTCATGGCATTCGGGACGAATTTTCCTTCGTTAGCAGTATTGGAAAACTAAGCGGCAAGGCCCGGCACCTGCGCTCGATCGCCCGTACTTTCTCTCTTGCACCCGGGGAAATCACTTACGTTGGTGACGAAATTCGCGATCTTCGGGCAGCCCGCAAGGCGAAGGTCGAGGTCATCGCGGTCACTTGGGGGTTAAATTCGAGGAGATCACTATCCAGAGAAAACCCCACTTTCCTAATCGATCAGCCCTCTGAGCTTCTCGACATCGTCTAGCAATCAGATCTAGCGTAAGGCACCCTTGCTCTTATCCTGAATTGGAGATAGGAACTCCAAAGGCCTCCCGGGAGAGTTCCAGGTGAGAACAAGACCACAACCCTTGTCACATGAAAAATGAATCTTCCGACAACGCATCTGCCGCGACACCAGAGCCCGCCCCCGCCTCTCAAGCAGGTTCCAAGACAAATCAAAATCTCGTTGTAAGCCTCATTCTTGGGGGAATCGTCATCGCTCTTTCTTTACTGGCTCTCCAAGTCACCGGCACTGATTTTGGCGGAGGAAAATCAGAAGTTGAGAAGCTTCGTGAGGAACTCAATGCCAAACGGCAGAGTATGGGATTTGTCGACGGCACAACTGGCCCCAGCGCGGAATCGCCAGCCCAGTTGGCCACCCGTCTTTCGACAGAATCCTCACAACTCGCAAGATTAGTGAGCCAGCTTCAGGCATCTGTGGAATCGCTCGGCCGGGAGCTCCAAATATCACAAACAACTGTCCGCTCTCTCAGCAGCCAACTAGCGAGCGCAACAAATGCGACAATCGACACTGATGACCTGCGGAGGCAGCTCACGGAAGCCCTCTCAAGGGCCGCCGCATCGGAGGACCGTCTCCGTCAGATACAGAAACAGTCTGCTGGTGCACCAACGCAGAACCAACTAGAGACCCTCCTCGTAGAGCGTGATCAATTGCGCGCCATGGTTGCCCAGCTCAAGAACAAGGAATTATCCCCTGATAGCGCTGAGTAGACCCTTCTGAAAGGGACGACGAAAACTGTGACTTCCTTCGGGGAAATTGAGATACGCCCCGGTGCGCTAACCCATCTAACGTGACTATCTGGCTCACTTATGATGTGTAGACATGGAAACTTCATAATATCACTCACCGCCTTCCTCAATTTCTTCCATCAAACGTCGCATCTCCTCTAATCGGCGACGCATCGCTTCGAAGGGATCCGCCTCCGGTCCTCGAACTTCAGGAAGGGGAATTCTTCCAGCCTTACCAAGCTGAGCCTCAGGTGGAGCCGGATCCAAGGCAAGGGTCTGCTCTATCGCGGAGGATGGAATGATGAACGTCTTGATTCTCCCAGCCCGCGCAATGACAACACCAACAACCCTTCCTTCCAGATCAACGACGGGAGCGCCGCAGTCTTCCGGTGCGATCTGCATATCCGACTGCAGCACTCTCGAGAATCCATCTCTCACTTCATTGTATCTGTGCCCTCCCATGTTATTCATCTGCTCCATTCGGCTGTAGGGTATCCGGGGCGCCCGTGGCCTCCCACCCAGCTCCACTTCGATTTCTCTCTCTTCTTCGCCTCGCGCATAACGAATCTTCACCTTTTGCCCCGGCTCAAGCCGTTGTAAAAGAGTACTCAGCTCAAAGCTTCCGTTCACCTTTTTCCCGGTCACCTCCAGAATGACATCGGAGGCCATGAGACCCGACCGTTCAGCTCCTGTTCCCAGCTCTACGCGGCGCACGAGCACTCCAGGACCTTTAAATTCCAGATCCATTGCGACACCAAGGAAAGCTCGGTCAGAACTACGGAGGCTCCGCGGCATGACACTCACCACTCCCATTCCCGCAGCCTCTCCATCGGGGCGCGCGAGGCAAAGAAAGCTACCAGGACGCAAATCCTTCTCCCCCGCAAAGATCACAGGGTCGACTTCCAACCCCGCAACTTTGATCACCGCCAGATCCGCATCGGGATACACACCACTGACGACAGCAGGCAACCACTTACCTGCACCTGTCCGGCAACTTAGACTTCGGAGATCGCGACTCACCTCACTCCACTTCGTGAGCACCGTTTCGGGCCCTACGATGGTCCCGTAGCTCACCCTCTTACGCCAGACTCTCACTTCCACCGTTCCGGCTGAGGCCTTCTTCACGACTGGAACTAGGGCCCTGAAAATGTCAGCAGCCTGATCATCGAGAAGGGCCTGACTTTCAGGAGAAGATTCGAGATCCTGTGCCAAGGAATGCGTCCAGCAGGCAAGGACGATAAATACTGGAAAGGAAATGATCTTCATAGTCGATAGGCTCAATCGTGCGGATTATTTCTGTTCTGGCATCACATCGGCGAGCCGAGCCAACTTGACCCTGCAGGTCCTGCTTTCCCCCTCGCGATTATAGGTCAATTTCACCTCATTGCCTGGCTCGTATCCCGAAAGTATCCCCTGTAACCCCCGCAAACTCTTCACTGGCTGGCCGTCAATGCTAACCACGATGTCGCCCCGTCGCATCCCCGCCACGTCAGCAGGAGAATCGGGATAGACCTCCCCGAGTCGCACTCCTTCCTCGACAGCTCCCGCCACATTGAAGCCGATTACCGGTCGGTCAGGGTTCATCAATGGATTCATCGTAAGCCTACCCCATGTCTCTCCATTTATAAGCCTCTCCCAGTCAGTTTTAAAGTTCTGCACCCCAGTATGATTGTTCGCCGTGAGGCTGGCTCCGATCGACGAGTGAATGGCGATCACCTCTCCCTTGAGATTAAAAAGTGGCCCTCCAGAATCACCTCCAATAAGTGCACAGTCGCTTCCAATAAATCCGAGCGGATTGAGCGCGACAACCCGCCCAAATCTCACTGGAGGGGTGCGAAGGGCGTCAAATCCTCCCGCGTGGCCAAGGGATACCACAAAATCTCCAATCTCAACGCCTCTCGAATCCCCTAGTTCCACGAATGGCCACTCTGTCTCTTCCGCCAGCTTCACCATTGCTGCGTCCTTCGATAGATTGGAACCCAGCACCTTTCCCCTCGCCTGCTTACCGTCGGAAAACACAACCGTGACTTCCTCCAACCCCTCAACGACATGCCCAGCGGTAAGAATCAGTCCATTCCTTGAAATTATTACGCCGCTACCGGAAGACTCGCTTGCCTCCGAAAAGAGTGAAACAGTCGCAGTGAGCCCCTTCCCTGCCACGTCGTGGACCTTGTTCTGCAGCGCCCGCAGATGCTCCGGGCTAAAAGCTGGACCTTCAGCAGCCGCCTCCGAAAAGATGGCCAACGCCGACAGAATTAAAGCTGCTGGCTCCCCAAAACTTGCTAGTTTCATCGCTGTGAAATATGATGGTTACTCAGCAAGCGTCAATGCCAGTGGTTTTCGTCTAATCTGGTCAGCTAGACCAAAAGCCTCGAAAACCAGCTGAGTCTCTACCACGCGTCATTGCCTCTCCTTTTCCGGGATGTCCAGCCGCAGACCAAGAAAGAAAGCGACCCCTCGCCAGCGACCACACTCGGCGAGGCGGAAACCGGCTCGTAAGCGAACACGAAAAACGGCTCGCTCGAAAACCAGACCGCGGAGGCCCGGCGCAAAGGGAAAGCGAAAAGCGGCAAGAGGTCATAGCCCACTCTTCATATTCTTCTTCTGGCCCTACCTCATCATCAATCGATTAGTCACTAACTGGCCTGCTCTTCTTCGAATCCCTGCCAAGGGAATCTCCTACGGCGCCTGCGGCGGGGCCACAGTCCTAGTTCTCGGTGGCCTCTTCTACTTTCTAAGGTCTTTGAGATACGACATGAGCCAGGTAGCTGAAATGCCGCAACGCTCGATTATTTACGATAGGAACATGAAAGAACTCGGGCGCCTGCATGGAGCTCACCGTCACGTCGTTGATCTCACACAGGTGTCTCCTCACTTTCGCAGGGCTCTTCTTGCCCGTGAAGATAAGAACTTTTACCAGCATCGCGGCGTAGATCCACGGGGCGTGGCTCGCGCCGTCGTCGAGAATATCAAACGAAAATCATTTGCCCAGGGAGCCTCGACTCTCACTATGCAACTGGCTCGAAATGCCTTCGGCTTGTCCACCAGAGGGCCCAAGTGGCAACAGCTCGATCGAAAGTTTCTCGAGCTCGCCCTCGCCTTGCGAATCGAGGAGGCCTACGAAAAAGATGAGATCATGCAGCACTACATGAATCTTATCTTCTGGGGTGGATCTATTCACGGAGTAGAGGCAGCTTCGCGGGCTTACCTGGAAAAATCTGCAGAGGCCCTTACGCTCTCCGAGGCGGCCATGCTTGCGGGGATCATCCGCGGACCCAACGCGTTTTCTCCATTCGACGATGTCGAAAACACCAAGAAGGAAAGAAACTCGACTCTTGATTCGATGGTCGCGAATAGCTTCATTACCGATCTGGAATCCAAGGCCGCGAAGGCTGAACCCCTACACATTCGACCGGTAAATCGTCGTATTATAGAAGACAGCTATGCCATGGATGCGATCAAGCGGGATATTGAGCGCCACCTTGATAAGAAATACATTAAACAAGGAGGGCTGAAGATCATCACCACGATTGA
>DFWB01000113.1:494-2767 GCA_002380675.1 Akkermansiaceae bacterium UBA4145 | reverse complement strand
AACAGCTCATCGGCAAGCCCGTCATACTCGACGTCGAAAAACTGGGAATCGGTCCCTACAACGGCAAAGGCTGGGGCAACGACAAACACCACCGGATTGCCAGCCTCGGGACCTCGGTTGTTGATGAGACCACCGGGGAAATCATGATATTCCTGACCGCTCTCCACCCAGCCCCTTCGATGTACAAGAGCAGGGATCACGGCAAAACCTGGACCCTCGAGGATATTACCTTCAGGAAGGACTCCCGTGGATTTCTTCCTATTCCTAACGGCGCCTGCGATCCCGGGATCACCCTCCGGAGCGGCCCTCACAAGGGCCGGCTCCTCGTGCCCTCCCGGGTCATGCCCAACTACAGCAAGCAGGAGGAAGGCAAGGGCTACACCAACGCGGTCTACAGCGATGACCATGGAAAGACGTGGCACCAGAGTGCTCCCTTTCCCCTCGATGGCACTGGGGAATCCGGTCTGGTCGAGCTTCGTGATGGCACGATCTACCTCAACTCCCGTACTCACACCCGGAAAGGAAACCGGTGGGTGGCCTTCAGTGACGACAGCGGAGAAAGCTGGCGCGATCTCCACCAGGACGATGAACTCTTTGACGGTCCTCCCGATGTCTACGGATGTAAAGCCGGCCTCCTTCGATTGGATCGAGATGACGCTGATATTCTCCTTTTCAGCACCCCCTCCTCTAACCTCCCCGGGCGCAAGAACATCCGGGTCTGGGTCAGTTTCAATGGGGGGAAAAGCTGGCCTCTCAACCGCCTTATCAAACGTGGGCCTGGCAACTACACTTGGCTGACCCAGGGGCGCAAGGGCACCCCCAGCGAGGGCTTCATCTACCTTCTTTCCGGCAAGGACTGGATGGCCCGCTTCAACATGGCCTGGCTCCTTGACGCCGGAGAACCAGAGGTGCTCCTGAGTAAGCGCAGCACCTACCGGTTCGCGGACCGGGATCTGTTTCATGCTGCCGAGAACACCGAAGCGTTTACCTCCAGCGAACCACGCATGACGAAGAGTCCGCTGGGATATCGTCTGGAAAAAGGCAGCGTGGAAGGCAGGGTGCTCACCCGCCGCTTCGTTCTGCCCTCCGGGAAAATGAAAGTGAGCTATCATGCTCCAGAGAAGGCAAGGGTTCAGCTAGCCATCATGGACGACAGCGATAGCCGCCTCCGCGACACCCACGCCCTCACGGGCTCCTACCAGATCGACAAGATCATCGACAACTGGCAGGACGGTCCCATCGACGAGTGGGTGGGAAAAACCGTTCAGGTTCAGTTCCAGCTGCATGGGGATGCCGAGATTTTCGGCTTCGCCTTCGACGACGTGTCCACGCCGGGCAGTGACACCGCCAGCATCGGCCCTTCGGATAACCGCTTTGTCCTTCCCCCACGCCACGAGTATCTCATGGCGCAGAATCCTCCCTTCGTGAGATCCGTGGAGAACGCGGGCCCTTTCCCGGTCAGCGATACTCAGGTGCCAAAGCATCTGCCTCCGGGGATACGCACGAGTTACCGCCTCGCGGACCCAGATCGGCCGGGCCACGTCCTTACCAGCAAACTCAGCCTGCCGGGCAGAGAGATGAAGATCTCCTGCCATCCCGGATCTGGAACCATTACCGTATCCCTTTTTGACGAGAGCGGCGCCCTCCTCAGCACTAGCAAGCCTCTCCAAAACGGCCTGAAATTGCGCTCGCTCTTGGAATGGGCTGACGGGTTTACCCTCAAAGAACACGTTTCCAAGCCCGTGACCCTGCGCTTCGACCTCACAGCCGATGCACAGGTCTACGGCCTGCATTTCGATCAGGTCTTCTGGGAATGAACCGCGCCTCGCTTTCCCCCACCTTGTCTACTCCGAGGGAACATCAGCATATCCAGCCCTCATGTGCTCTACCCTCTTTCTCGAATGGAATTAGGGAGCAGCCCTCAAGGAGAACGCCGCCGTCCCTTCGGCTGCAATGATTTGTTTGGCTTAGTCGCGCTGTACTGAATCGCGCCGATATCCCAGTTGCCGGTTTTGGGCAGTGGATGACCATCAAAGTCCGATGTGTAGAGCTCGCTGAGATTGATCGCTTTGCCACGCAATGGGCTATCAGCTTTCAAGTGGTAATCTTGGTTCTCAAGGTCGACAAGACCCGGATCGCCACTGCCAGCTTGGCTGCTGTCACCCTTATACTTGGTGGCGGGGGATTTGTACTTTGAATACCAATTAGCTGTTTTCAAGGCGCCGCCAGATCGATTGCCGGTATAAGGGGAGGACGAATAGATAAACAGATTG
>DFWB01000113.1:0-174 GCA_002380675.1 Akkermansiaceae bacterium UBA4145 | reverse complement strand
CAGATTGTTCCTGAAATGGGCCCCAGAAGGTTTGCCAACGGGGTTCCCTCCCCGGACATCAATGCGGGCACAGGCATTTTGGGACCTTCCGAAACCATTGTATCTGGCGATCGTATTGTTATCGAAATAGATGCCGGTGCATGGCGCCAGCATGAACAGCCATGACTGTCCATC
>DFWB01000180.1:3452-10202 GCA_002380675.1 Akkermansiaceae bacterium UBA4145 | reverse complement strand
GTCAGAATCATTTTAATGGCTATTGCGGTAAGAACCATGCCCATCAATCTCTCGATCGCAATCAATCCACGTTTTTTGATGAGACGAGCGAGAGGAGAGCAAGAGAACCGTTGCGGTCATCGCCCATGCTATTAGAACGGCAGCAAGCCAGTCAGGCCATCGGCCCGGATCACTGCTCATGAGAAAAAGGACTGACGCAAGTGCAGAGGGACCGGCAAGGAGAGGATCTACCGGACAGGAATGCTTAGGGTCACGGCGTTATACTCTGGCCCTGACACCGTGATAGTGATGGTGCTGTCCTCGACGACATTAAGAGGAAAGACCACGTTTCCAGATTCGTCAGAAAGGGTGACGGCATAGAGACCATAGTCGTCCTGCAGAGAAACAATAGAATGGGGAGCATCGGACTCGATGATAAGGCTAAGATTTCCGGGGGGAAGTTCCCGGGGGGCTTTCACGGTGGGCGTTCTAGGCACTGTTCCTCGTAACCCAAGGGTAGGATCCCCGAGGAGGTTCAACTCGCAGGCCAGGAGATGAGCCGAGGACGCTGCCGTGGCCTGTTGTGCCATACCAGCTTTCAGGAGGGAAAGAGCGGCGCCCGCGCTCACCTTTTGCCCTAATCCATACTCCCAGAACTGGCTCAGTATTTCCTCCTGTCCGGAGGAGGGGCCGTGTCTTGATGGAGCAACCACAGCGATAGCCCCTCTCTCGGGCGTGCGAATCATGCTTTCGGCGATTGACGGGTCTTCTCCGCGGTCGAATTGGCCGGTGTAAGGAGAGGTTGTCGTCATAATGGGATAAGCCTCCTTGTTGGTCAGTTGCGAAACCTCCGCCTTAGTGATCATGGCACTGTTTTCAAATAGCCAGCCGTCGTGGTTCCCTGGACCCTTCAGGTGTAGTTTGCCGTTTGCGCAGCTGTTAACGAGGGTGAGCCATTCCGCGGTTCCAAAGGTCTTGCCCTTTTCCGGAGCGGAAAAGAAATAGCGAAGGGATCCACCTTCGAGGACCTTGGAAATCTGCTGATTCCAGCTGGTTTGTAATTCCGTGCCGAGGGGGAGGGCTGATGAGGCGTAGGCCATTGAAATGGCAAATTCCGATTCCGGGTAGCGCGACTCATACGCTATCACCTTGTCAGTATAGGCCTTGACGTCTTGGGTTCGGCGAACAGGGATTCTGCCCAAGCCGACGTCGCCATCCGGATAATCGATAGACTCCTTGTCTTCTTGCCATTCCCCGTAGATCTCATCGTTATCGGAATCCCAGTCCTTTTTACTAAGATAGTATATGTCTGTCGGGACCTTGGTGAGTTCACCCGATTGGGTGCGGTGAAGAGTGTCTCTGGCAGGAACTACCCCTTTTCCATTCTCCTCGCTGTCACCCCCGAGAATAATCCAGCGCGTGCCGAGGTGATCGGTATGATTACGGATACAGCGTCGAATTTTTTCCTGAAGATCCTTTGCTTCGTAGCGTTCCGATATCTGAGTGGTGCTCAGAATGCGTACTGGTTTCCCAAGGCGCTTTTTCCAAGCTGCAAAGGGCTTCCATGAGTCGACCAGATCGGGTCCGGTGATGAGAAGGACCGTTGCGGGAGAGGGCGCTGAAAGCCCGGCCATGAACTCATGTTCCGGGTGTGCGATTCCCGGAGCAATCATGCTCAGGGTCACGGAGGCGCACAGCACTGCGGATTTCATGGCCAAAGGCTCTCAACTGGAGAGGGTGGTGGCGAGGATTCTTGCAGGCAATCTTGCCTCACGGGGAGAGAGCTGCATGGTAGGAGCGTGCTGACCATCGACGAGCAGATCGAACTGGAAATCCGGGCAAGAAAAGAGCTCGAGGATCTGAGGAGAGAGGCGGCTAATGAGGAGATTGATCCTCAGGCTGTCGCTGTTGATGTTGCGATCGGCCGTCTGTCGCGACTGGACTCGATGCAGATGGAGGAAGTTCGAAAAGATGCCGCCCGCCGTCGAAATCAGCGTATTCACGAGCTTCAGCAAGCCCTTCGCAGAATGGATGAGGGTGATTACGGTATATGCGAAAGCTGTCAGGATTGGATCAGCTACGCTCGTCTCGAGCAGAGGCCTGAGGCTGATCTCTGCGAGAACTGTGCTCGTTAGTTTTTGAGGGGGACGTATTCTGCGCCATCGCCCTCTTTCTGGCATCCTCGCGTTTCAGCCATGGTTCAAGAAAAAAGGGCCCAAAGGGTAGAAGGGCAGCTCCAAAAATGAGAGCGCATCTGGGGTAGCTCCATCCAGAGGGTTTTCGGGTAAACCAGAGAAGAAGACAAAGCAGAACGAAAAGCACCCCATGAATCATTCCAGGGATATATATGGCGTCCTCGTGCCCCTGAATTCTCTTCATCACGATCGAGCAATAGAGAAGTATGAGGTAAGAGAGGCCTTCAAGCAGGCTGACGGCTCTCAGTCTGCCGATTGATGTTCGCAGCATCTTGCTCGTAGTTGTTTATTTGGCAACGGGCAGGCCCGCCTTTTTCCAAGCCAGGAAACCGCCGTCGAGGTGGTAAATTTTCGTGAAGCCCAGTGTCTTCCAGATTTTCAGCGAGTTAGAGCTTCGGCCGCCGCTTTGACAGTGGACCAGATAGGGTTTGTCCCTGTTCAGCTTTTGAATTGCGTCTGGAAAGTCCTCTTTGAGAAAGTCGATGTGAATCGCGTTTTCAAGGTGTCCAGCCTTGAATTCACCCAAGGTCCTGATGTCGATAATAGTGGGCCTTTTTTTCTTATCTGGAACACTAATGATCTTAGCAGCCTGTCCGGCATCGAGATGCACGATAGCGGCAGGCTTTTTCTCGGGTTTGTCAGCTGAGGCTGTCGTCATTAAAAGGGGGAGTGCCAGCAGAAGGGACGAAAAGAAATTCATGACGAAAGGTTAGAAGCTTCCCAGTCAGCAGAAAAGGGAAACCTCCGGACCATACGCGCTCGATTAATGCCCTCAGGCAGGGGTTCGCCAGATCAGACGAAGGGCATCGAGACGGAGTCTCGACTGGCCGAGAAGCTGAAGAATCTCGGCGCGGTGGCTTGTCAGGGCGTCAATTTCAGCTGGAGAGACCTTGCTGTTTTTTTCTGCAAGATTGTGGAGACGCTTGATCTCGGCGCTTAATGATGTTCCAGCTGTGTCCACCGCCTGCTTGATTTGCGTGCGAGCCTCCTCGCCAGCGATTTGCTCCGCCTTTGTCAGCATTCCGGGAAGGATTTCTTGTCTGAAGACGCTCTGGGAGACTAGCTTACGCGGGCTTCCGGGCTCAAGATTGGCAGATCGCAAGCCCTCATCGGAGCTGTGATCGTTGCCCTTGTGGTCAACGACCGTACGGTAGGGGGTGGGAGGAAGGAATCGGTCCACATGAAGGCGGGAGGGGGCAAGGCACTCCAGAACATAATGGCATTCCAGAAGCATGGTTTTGCCTCGGGCAGTTTTCCAGTGGGCGAAGCTGCAGTTGCCCTGTTCCCTGCTAAGGAGAACTTCGATTGCGTCCCGGAAGAGCGGGTGGTCCGGGGTTATCAGAGCGATGTCTTCCCGTGCGAGGGCAAAATCACGATCAAAGGTTGCCGAGAGGCCGTCCTCGGGAAATTCCGCGAAGTCCTCGCTGAGCCGCTCTCCTTTCTTGAAGATATAACTTCGCAAGGAAAGATCTTCAACTTCGAGGCCGAGGTAATCGAAGAGGCTAATAACAAATTTCTCGAAACTTGGATCGTGATCGGCTTCTGCGATGTGTTCAATGAGGGTTCCGGCGCTTTCTGATGACGGCGCACCAAGTTCAAGCAGGCGGTCATGGCCAGACGAAAGACCCTTTGATACCTTTTCCTTCATCAAGGAAGTACGCTTGAGAAAATCTTCGAACGTTTCGGGCTCTCTGTCCTCCTGTAGTCTCTTCAGTTCTGTTCCGAGCGCCGCGGACAGAGTAGAGGCCCCTTTCAGGGGATGCTCAAATGCATCGAGGCCTTCAGAATACCAGCGCGCGAGGAGCTCATCACTGGTGGCTTTCACGACTGGAACATGGATGTTCACAGTCTCAGTCTGGCCAATCCGGTCAAGTCGGCCGATCCTCTGCTCAAGTAGTTCCGGGTTGGTTGGAAGGTCGAAGAGAACGAGGTGGTGAGCGAACTGGAAATTTCGCCCCTCCGATCCAATTTCCGAGCAGATGAGGATTCGTGCTCCCTCGGGATCGGCGAACCATGCAGCATTGCGATCCCGCTGGAGGAGAGTGAGGTCCTCATGGAATTGTGCAGATTCGATCTGAATACGAGCCAGAAGAAGGGATCGTATGGCTTCAGCAAGTTCGACAGATTTGCAGATCAGGACGACTTTTTCCCGGGGGATTTCCTGAAGAAAAGCAGCCAGCCAATCCATGCAGGCCTCGAGGAGATCCGTTTCATCACTTGCGGGAGGATCAAGCTGAACAAGGTGCAGCTTACGCTCAGGGAAGCCCGTAAGTCGTTCCCGGGTATTCCGGAACATGACTCTGCCGGTGCCAAAACAGTCGACCAAGTCCCGCGCGAGACTCTTCCTGCTGGCAGAGTCCTCGTTGTCGAGGGCGGCTAGGAGAGTTGCCGACCGCTCTGAGCGCGCGGAAATAAAAGCTTTGTCGTCGCGGGTCAGGGCGGCTCCCTCTGAAAGTCTGCCGACCACGTCGGCAAGGGGCTCGTATTCTTTGGCCTCCTGTCGAAAGCTTGCGAGGTCAGGAAATCGTTCAGGGTCGAGAAGGCGCAGACGGGCGAAATGTCCCTCCGGACCGAGTTGTTCAGGAGTGGCAGTCAGTAAGAGTAACGAGGCGGCAACTTTGGAAAGGGCCTCAATAACGGAGTAGGCCGGGCTTGGGGTTTCGGGATTCCACTGGAGGTGATGAGCCTCGTCGACGATCAGTAAATCAAATCCTGCGGCTCTCGCTTGTTCGGCCCTCTGGGGGTGATTCGTGAGAAATTCAGTTGCAGAGAGGATAAGCTGACTGTCTAAAAATGGATTGAGATCTTCTTCAGTGCTCTGAATAGAATTGCAGCGGTCTTCATCAAAAATGGCGAAGAGCAGATTAAAACGACGAAGCAGCTCCACGAACCACTGATGAACCAGAGGTTCGGGAACCAGAATCAAGACCCGGGCGGCCCTCCCGGTCAGGTGCAGCCTGTGCATAATAAGGCAGGCCTCGATGGTTTTCCCCAGACCAACTTCATCTGCTAGAAGAATCCGGGGCGCAAGGCGACTGGCGGCTTCGGCCGCGATTGCGAGCTGATGAGGAATAAGGTCGATGCGGGCGCCCGAGAATCCTCGTGCCGGGGAGCTGCGAAATCTTCCATTTTGCTGGAGGGCCTGCACTCGAAGTTCATAGGAACGGAGATCATCACACTGCCCGGCAAGGAGACGCTCTTCCGGTTTGATAAAGCTCAGGGCATCAAACAAGTGCTCCTCCCGGATTTCCTCTTCTCCAGAAAGGTAAACAAGGAGTCCGTCCCGGTCCTCAATGGCCGTAACAGTGAATTCCTCGCCGGCCTGGTTCTTGATGCGGTCCCCTTCTTTGAAGTGCACCCGGATCAGTGGGGCAGAGGAGAAGACATACTGACGCACTTCCTCGGCGGCGGGGAAGCATATCTCCACGCGATCTCCTTCTGCACTGATGACCAGTCCAAGACCGAGTTCCGGTTGGGATGCGCTGGTCCACCGCTGGCCAGGAAGGGGAAAAGACACGGCGGGGAGACTGGGGTGCGATCGCCTTGGACGCAAGGGCAAGCAGTCGCACGAAAGCTATCTTTCCATGGTTACCTCTACCCTGAAAAAGGAAGAAGAAGACCGGGGGTCTGGAGCTGCGGAGAGGAGGTGTATCCGCCCGGTTCCGGCGTTGGAAGAGACAGGTTGCCAGTTGGAGAGGTCGTTGCTACGAAAGACCGTGTAGGCCCTTCCTGGCAAGGTGGGATAGGAAAGGAGGAATTCTCCGGGAATCGTGGGATTCGCAGCTACAGTGAGAGCAAAGCGGGAAGAAGAGTCCTGGGGGTTCGTCCCGGCAACCAGTATTTCGGCAAGGTTGCTCTGGCCGTCGCCATCAGCGTCCTCGTCGCCGTCCGGGATGCCATCATTATCGCTGTCTGATAGCTGAGGATTCGTCCCGAGTTGTTCCTCAATGTGATCCGGAATACCATCCTGATCGCGGTCCGCGATGGCAGTGACAGTGATGTTGTCGACAGCGATCCCTGGGATCAGAGAGGGGCCTAGGAGTTGTTCGTCATTCAACTGGCCTCGGGTGGACTGGTTCAAGAAGCGAGTCCATTCGAGGGAGCCATTCAGTCCGAGACTTCCTGTGCCGGGCGCTGGCACAGGATTGGATTGCGCTACTTCAATGTCATTTGAGGTCAGTCCATTGGCAGGACCTTCAGTCGCGGTTACGGTGCCTTCGTAAGAGACGAATTCCACGACGTCATTGTTCACGACAAGAGCGATGCCATCGGGGCCATTCTGGATCCGTGGAATGAGTTTCGAATAGAGGCGGTGCCCTGAGGGAAGAGTCTGTTCTAAGGTAAAAGATGTGAGAGGATGTTGCCCATAAATCCCTCCTCCATTCCCGTTGTAGAGGTAGACTTCAACCTCTTGAGGGGTGCCCTGGTATCCCGGGGCAACCAGTATTTCGAGGAATTCGTTGAGGTCTGCGCCCGTATTGTCGTAATGGAATTCGTTTAAACGGACGTAGTCTTCTATTTCCGTAAATGGTTGGCCAGGTAATGCTGTGAAATTTAGCTCAAAGGTCGCGCCGGG
>DFWB01000180.1:0-3067 GCA_002380675.1 Akkermansiaceae bacterium UBA4145 | reverse complement strand
CCTTCGATACCAAGTGGAGAGTCTGTTGTGAAAGTAAGGCCCGGAAGAGCTATCGGCCTTCCTGCCACGGAGGCTTCCACGGTAATCAAATCGAGACGTTCTCCAGAAAAGCTCCGCCACTGCTCGGCGTCGTAGGCAATTTCGAGAGCCGTGAGTGTGGTGTCCGTGTCGTTACGGAATGAGGTGACAGCTGAGACAGGTTCGCTATTCAGGAGTAGCCCCAGCGATCCATCATTTCCGAAAGAGTAGAGTCCGACCATTCCCAGAGTTCCCGTATCTGTCCCTCGCCAAGGCCCTCCACCAACCGTCCACCGCGGTGGGGATGAGAGTCCGTCAAAGTTCTCAAAGGTTTCAACCACCGGTTGACCTACATTGCTGATGGCATAGACCTCTGAAGAGCTATCGGTAACTCTCAGCCGTACGGTTGCGGGAGCAAACCCTGTGGCGCTTGCAGTAAAGAGCACTTCCCTCGATCCATCTACCAAGCCATCCAACTGAGGAGAAATATCGATCGAGCGAGTGGATTGGCCACTGACGAAGATCAATGTCGGGGTCGCCGGAACAGCTTCGCCCGGGTCTGACGAGGTGAGAAGAACCTCCACGGTTTCTCCCGGAGCCGGAGGTGAGGGTAGTTCGACGGTTAGGAATGCAGATCCGCTGGGGTCTGACTCTGCCACTTCGGTGGCGGAAATGCGGAGCACCAGAGAGTCGCTGGATGTCAGGTTGAAGTCCGCGAACACGGCAAGGTGATCCGATGCGTTAGTGCTCGTTCTTTCAGGGAGGGGTTGCCCTGCCTTCGGAAGCCCCGTCTGGTTATCGAGGTCCAGAGCGCTATTATAAATCTCACCCGCGTAGGGGCGATTCCTCAGGGCGCGAGTGGCAAGAATGAAATCGAGTTGGCTGCTTCCCTGAGTTGTTGCCGAGCCATTGAGTTGAGTGCTCCCTGCCGCAGCCATCGACCAGGGTAGGAAGTAGTCCGCAGGGTTTGTGTAATAGTTGACTGGGAAGACGATATCTTCGCCAAGAATGAAGGAGCGGGGTAATCCCGGAGGAATCTCATTGTAGACAAAATCACCTCCAATCAGGTTAAAGTCGCCAAGAATAATCAGGTTGTCCTCCGCGGTCAGTCCTCGCTGGGTGAGGAAATCCCCGCTGCGTTTTAATTCGACTGCTCGCCTGAATGGATCATCGAGATCAAGGCAGCACTTGAGGTGCAGGGTGAGAATCGTCGGGTCCGCTACTGTTCCCGGGATGTCCACCACGATGGCTGGGATCTGACGCACCATGTCCAGCGCCCCGGGAGGTGAGGCAATGTTAAAGGTCGAGGTAAGAGGGTAACGGCTCATGAAGGCGGTGCGGAGACCAGAGTCCAGAACGCGCTGGGTGGTGGCGGCGTGCACATGCGGGTAGCCCAGAGTAGTTGCAAGGCTTCCGAATGAACTTGGGGAACCATCAAAGTCAGCCCGGGTCATTTCCTGAAGGGCGACGACGTCCGCATCGATGCGCTCGAGAACATCTTCGGTTGCTTCGAATGAGGTGCTGCCGGGGGCGCCGAGTCCGAACTCGACATTCAAGGTGGCGACCCGCAGTGGAGTAGCAGGACTTATGATAGTCCCGCTCAGGAGGAGCAGCGCCACGAGAACTGAACCTGAACTGTGTCGCAGGAAGCTTGGAAGAAAAGGGAGCTCCATCGGTCCTTCGTTCATGTATCTCAGAGCATGCGGGCTGTCGGATTTTCGGCTCCGCCTTGCCTGATGGGGATGGGCTCCAGGGCCTGTGGGAGAATCCACTTTCCTGAGGCTAGCTTATCTCAACAGGTTAATCGAGCGGAACCATCCATCGGAATTCGATTCAGAGTCGTGATTTTGTGGGCTCTGAGATCCCGAGCATAGCTCGGGATCTCCTCTTTTATAGCTTTTGCGGATTTCCTGTGCAGGTATGGCGAAGGGGATGACCTGCGATTGATTGAGCCCGAAGTGCGGTCGCTCTCTCTCGGTGGCACGGGTTGAGTTCTCGCTGGATGGGATCAATCCTCTTGTCTTGGTGTTGCCGGAAGACGGTTGCGCTGCTCTTCTCCCCTCGTGACGGGAGAGCTTCTGGTGTTTGCGGGTGTAATAGCGCTGGGCCAATTCAGCCCAGGTCCTGACATGCTGCTGCTCACACGTACCGCCTTGGCACAGGGACGCTCTGCGGGGTGGTGGATGTCGGCGGGTATCGCCTCAGGGTTGTGCGTCCACGCAACGATTGCGGTCTTTGGTATGGCGTATCTCATGGGCTTGAAAGGGGGGGTGACAGAGGCTTTGCGTTGGACCGCTGCTGCGTATCTTGCCTATCTGGGGGCCCGTTTGTTGCTAGCGAGTATGGGTGCTGGTGGGAAGGAGTCGCTTTTAGAAGAAGAGAGCGGCGCAGACGGCCAGTCGGCTTACCTCCGCGGTCTGCTCTGCAATCTTCTCAACCCAAAGGTAGCGATCATCTTTGCTGCGGTGGTGACCGAGTTTGTCAGTGGTGCGGATCGGCCAGTATGGTGGGCGCCTGCCCTGTGGCTGATCATTGTGGTGCAGGGCCTTGGTCTCTGGATGCTGTATGTGTGGCTCCTTCAGTTCCCTCCGGTTCGGTCCGGTTACCAGCGGGCAGCTTCCTGGTTCGATGCGGCCTTTGGAGTTGGACTGCTTGCGCTTGGAATCCTGATTGTGATGGGCAGTAGTCCGGTATGACCGGCCCGCCCGTGATTGAGGCCGGGCACGCGGCCTGCCCATGTGGCTAACGGTAAAGAGGAGTCTTGTGCTTCGTGAAATACCCCTCTCCAAGGTAAAAGGAATAGGGGTAATCGGGGAGCGGCCCGGCATCTGGAGGGCGGGGAATCTTGCGGCCGATGGTGAGGTCCTCAGGCAGGGTGGTAGCGATGGATACCGGGGTGCCCACCTGAACAAGGTTATAAAACTTTGGTGCGAGGTTTTCATGCATGCGCAGGCATCCATGAGTACAGGGATATGGCTTCATCCAGCCCGTGTGGAATCCGTAGTGCGCCTTGAATTCGCACCAGTATGGCATGGGCGTCCCCTTGAAG
>DFWB01000027.1:19072-22659 GCA_002380675.1 Akkermansiaceae bacterium UBA4145 | reverse complement strand
GCTATTGGACACTACGGCAAGAAGATCTTTACGGAGAATGTTGAGAGTTACCAGTGGACACCGTTGGTAGCGCGAGTAAACGGCACTGTGCCGGGGGAAGAGCTGCCCAGAGTGGTTGGGAGAGGCAAGGAACGATACGGTGTAGCCCGGTTCCGCTTGCAGGTAAACCAGGCTTCGAAGATTTCGTTCAAGCTTAGGGGTAAGTTGAGTGACCTGACAGTTTTTGTTGATGGCACAGAGATGAAAGGTGCGCAGGAGGGTGTTAGTGAGGTGATCGAGCTCAGCCGCAAGAAGGGAACCTGCATTGTGACGGTGGTGGGTTTGCTGGGGGGTGGTATGGAGGAGTTTTCGGTCGAACTGCTGGGAGAGCCGGGTGTGATCGAGGTGGCGCAGTAGGACGCGTCTACGCAATGTCACAGATTCAATTGACGAGTGTCTTAGCAGGAAGCAGGGCAGGAATGATTCCCGGAGAGAGCCAGAGACAAAAACAAGAACGACAGAGGGGTCATTCATATCGCCTCGGGACTTTTCTTGCTCGTCGGGGCTTTGGCTGCCCTGCCTGAGGTAGGGGAGAAGGCCTTATGCTCTCCGGCAAGCAGGTGTAGAGCGCCGCCCCGCATACCGCATGACGGGAGGTGCAGGGAATCTATATCCGCAAGGAAGGGAAGGGAGACTGAGAGTATGTTCGGAAGCTTACGGAGAAAAAGGTCGACAGGATTACGAGGGGAGCAGGAATGTCAGGATTCATCTGTGTGCGCTGCGTGGAGCGGATGTAGAGAGATAAGGGATGGATGTATCCCAACTCACCCCAACCGAGCAAGGGAGGGGGCTGCAGGTTCTATCTCGCGAAAAATGCCTATGACGGATGGGCAGCCGAAGGAAAACGACGTGATGGCCCTTACGTCAATTCCGACAATGTCGTTGAGCCAGTGAAGCCTTGAGAGGGCCGAATGCTCCGGTGTGATGATCTCTACTCCTCCGGGGCTGCGTTTGCCCCATCTGGCCGGCGTAGGATCATGATTCCGTGATCTCCCTTGTCGGATTTGTAGGAGGCATCGAAGGCTTGGGCATCAACCTTGCCTTCAAGCGAGTGAGTGCCGAAGAGTTTCGGGAGGGCCATCTCACCCTTCACCGAATAAGAGCCATCGGGGTTTTTCTGTGCAGGTATGGTATGCACATAATTCCCGAATTCCAGGAATCCCCATCCTGCTCGGTAGCGGAAATCGTAAACGCCTGGTTTCTCGGGCGTTGGAGTGATGATGCACCAGAGCGGTCCCTCGTGCCCGTTCCATCGGCTCTTCCACTTCCCTTTCCAAGGGCCGGTAATGTCTTTTGGTTCCCCGGCGACCGCAGCCTCTGCGGCTGCCTTTTCAAATCGAGCGTGGTAGCTCAGGCAGGAGGGTAGGCTGAGAAGAATACAAAGAAGGAGTAGCGACCGGCAGAAGTGCTTCGTCATATCCCTGGAATCAAGGGAAGAGCCCCCAGCCGGGTTCAGAACCCAGCTGGGGACCATTAACCTGAAACGATTTAGATTTTGGGCTCCCAGCCCGGGCGGTAGTCGCGCTTCACAAGTCTGGAAGCTTCTGCGTTATCCTTGGACTTCATATTAGGTCCATCCCACTCAATCGGACGGCCTTCTCCGATCCGCTGGGCGAGGCAGCCAAGGAGAATGACTTCGTTCAGATACGCGGCAATTTCGAAGCTGGAATAGGCCGGCTTCTCTGGATCTTTCATCATCTCGAACCATTCCTTGACGTGGCCTGGTGAGCGAGGAATGACCTTGGGGATATCCTTACACGCGGGGTGGTTGTTGATGTTGGTGTAGCTCTTTTCTCCCTTGCGCATCAGGAACACGTTCTGTCCGTAGTCATCAGGGGAGTAGATTTCGCCTTCCGATCCCTTGATGAGACAGCAGGCCGCTGGGAGCTTGTTGCCCTGAGCGCCGACAAGATTGGCGGTGATGTCGCTATAGGGGCGAATCGGAGCCTGCCGGTCGCGGGGGTTTCCATCATACCACCAGAATTTCATTGCGGGCCAGTCTTCCCGGGCGGGGAAGTCGAAGCGAACCCTTGAGCTGAGAGGGAAGGTTTCCTTGTAAGGGCGGGAGGCCATTTCACATTCGATACGATCCGGATATCCCAGCTTGAGAGCGCGGAAGGGCATGTTGACGGTGTGGCATGCCATGTCTCCCAGTGCGCCCGTGCCAAAGTCAAACCATCCCCGCCATTTGAAAGTATGGTAAACACCAGCCTTATAAGGCCGGGGAAGTGCTGGGCCGAGCCAGAGGTCCCAGTCAAGACCAGCGGGGACCTTGTCAGATCCCTCGGGACGGTCGATGCCCTGAGGCCAGACTGGCCTATTGGTCCAGACATGAAGTTCTTGTGGCTCGCCAATCACGCCGGAGTGAATGACTTCTACTCCACGACGCAGGCCTTCGTTCGCGCTGCCTTGGTTGCCCATCTGAGTTGCCAGCTTTTTCTCGCGCGCGAGATTGCGCATGATCCGGGATTCCCAGACCGTCTGGGCGAGGGGTTTCTGCACATAGGCATGCTTGCCCATAGCCATGGCAGTAATTGCCGCTACACCGTGGCAATGATCCGGGGTGGAGACTGTTACTGCATCGATCTGGTTCTCCATCTCTTCGAGAAGTTTCCGGAAATCCTTGTATTGCTTTGCCTTTGGAAACTTCTGGGCTTTTCTCCGAATCATATTGGGGTCGATATCGCAGATTGCTGCAATTTCGCCTCCTTCTCGGGCTGCATTATCGGTATCGCTGCTGCCTTTTCCTCCGACACCGATACAGGCTACTCGGATCTTGGAGTTGAGATTCTGCCCGCTCACGATGGCGGGGAATCCTAGGGCCGAGCCGGTGGCGAGGCCGGTGTTTCTGACGAATTTACGACGAGTGACTTGCTTCATGAGTAGGCGGAGACTGTAGATGGAGCGGCGAGGGTTGGAAGCGCATTTTTGTGCTCGAAGGGATGAGTTTTGATCGATTTTCCCCCGTCAGAGCGTAAAAGTGGCGGAAGAGCCCCATCGGACGGGGGAATTTTATCCGTAACGCGAGGACCGGCAGAAGTGAAAGTGTCAGAACAAGAAGCAGTAAAGTCGGGGGCCGTCGGGACTAATCGACGCTCGTTTGTAAAAAAAGCGGCCACAGCCGGTGTATTTCAGATTGTTGCGCCTCATGTGCTTGGTGGGCCGAAATACACACCGCCCAGTGAGACTTTTGGAGCGGCCTTGATCGGAGCAGGAGGCCGGGGGCCGGGGACTTTTGGTGATCTCGGACGCAAGCATAAGCTGGCGATCAGGGAAATAGCCCGCTGCGACGTCAAGTGGGTTGGCAGATCTGATAACAAGACGCGCTACACGGATTTTCGCCGGCTGTTGGAACGCAATGATCTGGACGTGGTCGCGATCGCGACCCCTCCCCACTGGCATGCGCTCATCTCCATCGCGGCGATGGAGGCAGGGAAGGATGTTGTATGTGAAAAACCGATGACGCGGTTTCTCGCTGAAGGGCGAGCGGTGGTAGAGGCCTCCCGCCGGACAAAGCGCATTTTTCAGATCGGAACTTATGGGCGCTT
>DFWB01000027.1:0-18721 GCA_002380675.1 Akkermansiaceae bacterium UBA4145 | reverse complement strand
TGTGCGGGCCGGATTGGTCAATGGGAAAGAGGTTCGAGTGGTGCATCGTGGAGGGTTCAAGGTAAGGCAGTGGTCCGGACCTGTGCGAATCAAGCCTCAGCCCGTGCCGGATTATCTTGATTGGAATATGTATTGCGGGCCCTCGCCGCTGAAACCATTCCATCCACCGCGCTTCGGAGGCATGCACCGTGGATACTGGGACTACGACGGGGGAGGCCTCGGAGACATGGGGCAACATGCGCTCGACCCGATTACCTATCGAATGGGAAAGGATGAGACTTCGCCTGTTGAGGTCACTGCACATGCGCCGCCGGCGCACCCAGAGGTTGCAGGGATGTGGGGCTGGGTGCGCTTCAAGTATGAAGATGGAGTTGAACTTGTTCTTGAAAGCGGAGAGTGGGGAGAGCCTCACGGCCTTGAGGAAAAGAGTATCAGTCGGGAAGACCTCAACGAAAAAGAGCGCAAGGTCTTTGATGCTCTTCCAGAGGAAGACCCGCTCGTTGGCTTCGGCGATGCAGTGAAGACCAGAGTGCTTGCCGGAGGTCATCCGGAGGTGGCTCATCGCACTGTGAGTTTGATGCATCTCGCCAATGTTGCTTTTCGGACGGGGCGGACAATCAAGTTCGACCCAAAGACCGAAAGAGCTATTGGGGACGAGGAGGCGAATCGTCTGATTGACCAGCCGATGCGTGCTCCCTGGCACTTGTAGGAGAGAAGTTCATAACCTGAGAATCAATACGTAAGAGCTATGGCTGAAGAAACTAAGACGAAACGAAGTGCCTTCGTGGAGCGCCTGCCTCAACTGACTAACAGCAAGTGGGGCGGGATCAGCAAGGAGGACGGTGACCAAATCGTTGCGGCAATTTTCAAACAGGGAGGCGATGCGATTAAGTTGCTCATCGACGGGTTGCAAGAGGTCGACAGTGGAGAGGACTGGCAGGAGCGCTTCCTGCTGCATCAACTTGCGGTGAACGCCAGTGCGCCTGCCCGGGCGAACGATCGCAAGGTCCTTACAAGGATTTACGCATCAGCAGCTCTGGGTGATGGGGCGGCTACTATACGAAGTTTTCTGCTGCAGCAGTTGCGCTATGTGGCCATGGCGTCGCTGGCTCCTGAGCTTGCACCCCTGCTCAAGGATGGCGATCCGCTCGTTCTGGATGCCGTCGCGGCGACCATGGTCTCAATGGGTAAAGACACCGAGCCTATTCTCCAAGAGGCACGCAAGAATGCTCGGGGGCATGCCAAGGTTGCTATCACCCATGCGCTGGGCCAGTTAAGCCGAAGCTAGAGGCCTGCCGTTTCCATCTGTCCTATTCGATGTTAGAGAGCAGGTCTTACATGGTAGCAACTCAATGAGTAAGGCCTCGTGGATTTCGGTGGTGGGATCCCTGAACGTAGACCTCACCTTTCGAGTTCCATCGTTCCCGGCCCCGGGGGAGACCCTGGTATCGGCAGAAGTGGTGACCTCCTTTGGAGGAAAGGGAGGCAATCAGGCGGTAGCGGCGAAAAGGGCTGGTGTGGAAGTCCGAATGATCGGGTGTCTCGGCGATGATGAGCAGGCGGGTCAATACCGGGAGCATCTGGGTGAAGAGGGGATTGACTGTTCAGGGGTGATGAGAACTGAGGGTCGCACTGGGGTGGCTTCCATCGCGTTGAACGATGAGGGAGAAAACACAATCATCGTGCATCCCGGGGCAAACCTCCAGCTGACCCCTGCCAAGGTCGAAGAGCTTGAAAATTTGTTCAAGGGCTCTGCGGTCACTCTTCTTCAGCTCGAGTGCCCGGTTGAAAGTGTCGTGAAAGCGGCGCAGCTGGCCCGGAATGCGGGCTCTCTGGTGGTTTTGAATCCTTCGCCGTGGAACCCCAAGGTCTTCGAGAGCGGTATTCCCTGCGATATTCTGATTCTTAACGAGGGAGAGGCTGAGGCCATGTCCTCTGGAGGATTGGCTCACTTCCTGCAGAGAGGAGACCGAACCGGGATTGTGACGCGAGGGGCGCTTCCTACTTGGGTTTTTACGGGTGGGAAGATGCAGGAAATTGCCCCGCCAGAAATATCGCCCGTTGATACCGTGGGAGCGGGAGATACCTTTGCCGGCGTTTTTGCCGCCTCGCTTGCTGAGGGAAGAGAGGTTCTCGATTCGGTGAGAATGGCTAACTCTGCTGCGGCTCTCGCCACTCTTCAGCAGGGTGCTCAGGAAGCCATTCCCCACAGGGATGCAATTGCAGAGATGGTGATGCAGCACGATGCTCCATCCTGAGTCTGCAGTGGGTGTAAACTTTACTGCTCCCAAGATTTAACTTGGTTCGCTCGATTATTCAGGAAGGCTGGGTTTAGCACGACACAGGATTTTCATGAGAATTGTTGTTACCGGCGGTGCAGGATACATCGGAAGCGTTTGCGTTGAGTTGCTATGCGACTCGGGACATGACGTCCTCGTGATTGACAATCTCGGGGAGGGACATCGTGCGGCTGTCGATCCAAGGGCGAGTCTTGAGGTGATGGATCTTAAGGAGCCTGAGGGGCTTTCAAATGTCCTCGACCGCCATGGATCAGAGGCCGTGATTCATTATGCGGCTGACACGCTGGTGGGAGAGTCGGTGAGTAATCCCGCGAAGTATTACCGGAATAACTTGGTAGGAGGGTTGAATCTTCTGGAGGCCATGGTCGCCTCAAAAGTGACAAAGATCGTAGTTTCCTCAACATGCGCAACCTATGGGGCTCCGGACATGATCCCGATTGATGAGGGCTGCTCGCAAAACCCGGTCAGCCCCTATGGTCACTCCAAGTTAGCCTTTGAGGGAATGCTGGGTTGCTTTGCGAGGGCTCATGGAATCGACCCCGTGATTTTTCGCTATTTCAATGCGGCCGGAGCCACGCGCAATTTTGGAGAGGATCACCGGGTTGAGACTCATCTCATTCCTGTCATTTTGTCTGTTGCGCTCGGAAAAAAAGAATGTGTCGAAGTGTTTGGAACGGATTATGAAACCCCGGATGGTTCCGCTGTGCGGGACTATGTTCATGTCGGAGACCTCGCGGAGGCACACCGCCGTGCAGTTGAGGGAAAGGTGACGGGAGCATTTAATCTGGGAACGGGACAGGGTCACTCGGTGCGGGAAGTGATCGAGGTGTGTCGTGAGGTCACCGGCCACGATATCCCGGTGAAGGAGAGTCCTCGACGGAAGGGAGATCCGCCGGTTCTTGTCGCCTCCAATGCAAAAGCGGCATCGGCTCTGAGCTGGTGCCCCGCGACGAACCTTCGGGAGATCGTCGCCAGTGCCTGGGAATGGCATCGAGCTCATCCACATGGCTACGGAGATTGATTGTCTTTTACAGATGGATGACGCAGGCTTACTTAGTTGAATTAATCACCCCGTAAATTACCATATGACCAAGATTATTCCTGTTGCCCTCGCCCTCGTAATGGCTCTTGCGGCTTATACGCCAGCCGCGAAGCCTGACGACAAGGCGCCCGCCGCCAAGTCGTCTGAATCGGCCAAGGTGCTCAAGTGTCTCCTGGTTACCGGAGGGTGCTGTCACGACTATGCCTTCCAGTCCAAAGCTCTCACCCTCGCCTCTGCGGCCAAGGCTGACCTCGAATGGACCGTCGTTAACAAGGGGGGGCGGGGAACAAAGGCGCAGATCGATCTTTATGACGACCCCGAATGGGCAACGCCTTATGATGTGGTCGTTCACAACGAGTGCTTCGCCAACACCAAGAATCCCGACTACATTCGGAAGATCGTCAATGGTCACCGGGATGGAACGCCTGCCGTAGTCATCCACTGCGCCATGCACACCTACCGTGCTGCTGAAATCGATGACTGGCGCAGGTTTCTCGGTGTGACGAGCCGGAAGCATGAGCACCAGTCACGCTATCCGGTCAAAACTGAGAAGGCAGATCATCCCATCATGAAGGGGGTTCCTGCGGACTGGGTCACTCCCAAGGATGAGCTTTACATCATTGAAAAGACCTGGCCGAACACAACTGTGCTGGCGACTTCCAAAAGTGAGAGGACTCAGAAATCTCAGCCGGTATTCTGGGTGAATGAATTTGAAGGAGCCCGGGTGTTTGGCACGACCTACGGCCACACGAACGAGACTTTTTCGGATCCCGTCTTTCTTGATCTCCTGACGAGGGGTATCCTCTGGTCGGCAGGCAAGCTCTGAGGTGCGTGATCAGGAAAAGTGCTCCTTGATTTTCCTGCGCAGGAACGCGACAGAACGTTCCAATTGCTCTGGGCCGTCTACGCCATCTTCGATGGAGATCCATCCGTCAAATCCAGTTCCGCTTAAGGTAGAGAAGATGGCGTCGTAATCGTTCATTCCCTGTCCGATTTCACCGTGAGCGAGACGCTCGGCGTATCCGGTCACTCCTTCTTCCCGAGCGAGGTCCTCGAGAGTGCCGTGTTTGAGGTAGCGATCGCTCGCATGCATGGTGACCACGCGGTGTTTTACTCTGGAGAGAATCTCCAGAGGGTCTTCACCGGCCAAAAGGGTGTTGGAAGGGTCGTAGTTCACTCCGAATCCGGGATGCTCTCCCACTGCGTCCACGAGATCGCAGAAGATATCCATGGGCTGGGCGAACTCGGGATGCTCCCAGAATCCATCTTTGTAGTGATTCTCAAGAATGAGGGTTACGCCATGCTCTCCTGCATGAGGAAGGCAGGCCCGGATGGCGTCGGCGGCAAGGTCGATGCCCTGCTCCCGGGAGATCTCTGGCCGTCGTTGGCCGCTTAGCACGCGACAGAAACGGGCTCCGAGCGCGTAAGCCATTTCGATCCACTTTTTCTCCTTCTCGATTTCCTGGGCCCGGAAAGCCGGGTCTGGGTGGGTAAAGTCCGGGGAACAGCAGAGCATTGGGATTTCAAGCCCCATGTCGCTACATGTTTGCCGGTAGTCGCCCCACGATCCCGGATCTTTGAGGTCTGCAATGAGGGGATAGAGCTCCACTCCATCGATATCGAGTCCGGAGGCAAAATCTAGATAGTCGGAGAGGCTCATGGAGCCCTTAACAAGGTCATCCAGTTCAGCCTTGGGAAAGGTGGCGAGCTTAGGCATGTTCTTGATTCAGAGAGTTGATGGATCGTGCAGATGATGAGTTCAGGTGAGAGGGCTTGAAGAAGTGCCCGGATCTCACAATCCGACCTTATCGGGATTTCTTCCGTGGGCGGGATATTGTTCAAGTTCGACGACGCAGCCGCTGACCGGTCCAGTGGCATCGTCGAGCCAGTATACGGCACCAGCAGCGATTTCCCCTGAGGTGAGGATGCGGCCAGCTGGGGCATAGACCTTGGGCAGCTTGGTGTGCCAGTCGGGGTCTAGTCCATCTTCCTGCTTGCGAGCTGATTCGTTTTCGGTGAGGACCCAGCCAGGGTTGATCTGGTTGACGACCACTCCGTAGTCGCGATGGAGGGTGTCGCCGAGATTTCTTGTCAGGGCCATTAGTGCTCCTTTGGAACTGGCATAAGCTGCAAAGTATGACTCTCCTCCGTAGGCATTTACGGATCCGATATTGAGTACTCGCCCCTTGTTTCGGGCAAGTTCCTCAAGGGCGGACTGGATAAGCAGAAATGGAGCCCTCACGTTAATGGCATAGGTCCAGTCCCAAGTCTCGAGGCTCATGTCCGCAGGCTGATTTCTGGTAACCACTCCGGCGTTGTTTACGATTCCGTCGAGTCCCCCGAGTTCCCGAATAGAGGTCTCAATGAGCTGGGCGGGAACGTCAGGATCAGAAAGGTCAGAGATGTCCCAAGGAGCTCCATCGAGCTCGGTGGAGGTTTCACGGGCGAGGTCCTGCTCGAGGCCGTGGATCATCACGCGTGCGCCTTCCCGAACAAATCGTTGAGCGATGGCCTTGCCGATCCCGGTGGTGGATCCGGTGACGAGGATGCGTTTATCTTTCAGTCGCATGGTGTAAATGGTTGGAAGTAAATGGAATCAGGAAGCGCCATGCACTCGCCGACAGATCATCCTCAGGGACTCCTCTACATCCCCGGATGCCGTCCGGAAGGAGTCGGCGTCGATGGTGAGCGGGGCGCCGAGAACAACGAGGGGAGCGCCATAAGAGGGGCAGGCGACGGCCTGCTCTATGGATAATCCTCCTACCGCCTGAACAGGAACCGAAACAGCAGCTACGACTTCCTTTAATTGATCGAGTGGGCTGGGCATGCGTTTGCCGGCAGCGGCAATGCCACGGCGTTCATCATAACCGATGTGGTGGACGACGTAGCCGCACCCGAGATCCTCAAGTTGGCGGGCTCCCTCAACCATGTCGGGGCAGCCCAGGTTGTCGCCCATTATCCCCACCCCGTAGTCCTTTCCGCATTGAACCACACATTTGATTGTTTCCTCGTGGGCGCGTGCCATGACCACCACATGGGTTGCCCCCGCCTTGGCCATCATCTCGGCTTCAAGGTAGCCTCCGTCCATTGTCTTCAGGTCGGCTACGATGGGCGCGTCCGGGAAGTTTTCACGAAGTGCGCGCACGGAACTCAGCCCGTGGGCCAGCAGGAGCGGCGTGCCGGCTTCGAGCCAATCTACGCCGCATCTCAGGGCCATTGCCGCAGTCTCTACTGCCTCGTCAAGATCGACCAGATCGAGAGATATCTGAACGGTTGGTTTGTGCATTCGTGGTGTGAGGTCTGGGTGAAAAATTTGAGAGTCAAAGATGCTAATGCTGAGCCCCTGTCCTCAAGAGAAAAGAACGGAAGGGGAACTGTCGAGGGCTGGTTGCATTAAGGTTTTGTAAAATGGGGATCTATCCTTGCGCTCAGCATGGGGAGGAGCAGAATTGCGTCTGTTACCCCTTATTATACGAAATGGCTCAGGCAATAATGGATCCGGACGAGGTCCGGCGGTTCGCCAAGGAACTCAAGCGATTCAACGATGAGCTTCAGGTGAAGGCGTCCTCCCTGCAATCCCGCTTCACTGGCTTGGGAGATACATGGAAAGATCAGGAAAATCAGAAATTTGCCGAAGAATTTGTTGGCACCATGAAGGCGCTGAAGAAATTCATCGAAATCTCGGAGAGACATACTCCTTTCCTCCTGCGCAAGGCTCAGAGAATTGAAGAATATCTCGATCAGAGGTAGTCGTTCTGCCAACCCGTAATTGCATGAATCGCCAGGCCAAAGTCACATCAGTTGACGCGCTCACCGCGTTTCGTGCGAGTCTTGTTCTGTATACCGGATCAGTGGACAATGCCCTGAACGGGGTGCGCGATGAAGTGCGTCGGATGCGAACGTGGCTCCAAGTAGACCAGAAGGCCTACTGGGGGGGGCGACTCAAGCGGCTCCGTAAGCAACTGGAGCAGGCCGAGGCGGAATTGTTTACCTCCCGGTTGAGTGCGATGACTAGTCATAGTGCAGCCCGCCAGATGGCGGTCACACGGCTCAGGCGAATGGTGAGGGAAAGCGAGGAGCGGGCGAGGGAGCTGCAAAAGTGGATTCGCAACTACGACACTCTGGTCGAGCCGCTGCTAAAGAAGCTGGATGGAATACAGCATTTCGCAACTCATGATCTCCCCAAGGCTGCTTCCTCTCTCGCGCAGGCAGAGCGGACGCTCGATGATTACACCCGTGTCGCGCCAGAGGGCGGAGTAGAGTCGGGAACGGGGGCCAAAGGACAAGCCGGAGAGGAGGGGCTGCATGGTGAGGGGCCTTCAGAGAAGGGAGAGGACGAATGAGTGCACGGGCGAGCGCGGTCAAGCTTACCAAGTCGACCAAGGTATTCATGCAGAGCTGGGATCAGGTCAAAAGTTATTGGGGTGACAGGAGGCAACGGGAATTCGAAAAAGACTTTATGGAAACGCTCCCCGACGATGTGTCGGCTGCGATTCGAGTGATTGAGGAAATTGATAAGATTCTAACCAGAGCAAGGAGAGACTGTGAGGAGTAGAATAGGAGTGACTAAGGGCTTGGAGCTTGCGAATGGGTTGGCCGAGGCAATCAGGGATTTCTCTGAAAGGGATCAGAAGGCGGCCAAAGAGATGCGCACAAAGACGTTTGCAGCCAAGCGGGCTTTCGAAAGGGAGTCAGGAGAGGAAAAGGAATCGCTGGCGGCTTCCCTGGCCAGCAAGGAAACGGAGCTGAGCGAATCGAAGGAGCATGCGGAGAGCCGTCACGCGGCAAGGCTGGAGTGGATTGAGAAAGCTCTTCCCGCGAGCAGGCGTCAATTGTCGAAGCGGGCTGAGGCTCTTCGGGGTAAGACGGCCTCTGACCTCCAGGTGACGGCTGTCACCAACAAGGTGAATCGGCAACGGTCCCTTGAGAGGCTGAGCGAAATGTATGAGGGCCTGCGGATGGAATTAGGGGAATGCGAACAGGGGCTTAAAAAGCTGGAGAACAAATGCAGGGCAGCAATGCGTGGGTATCCTCGTTTTCAGAAGAAAATGACGCCGACATATGGGGCCTCTCTTGAGGTCGGGCCGCCCGACGATTCAGGACAAACCCCTGACTTTCTTGAGCGGGTTCGCTCCGGAATTGTGGAAGCAGAGCAGAGGCTGAATCGCTTCAAGGATAACGGGATCGCTCGTTTTCTGAGTTTCTTTCCGTGGTGGGTGATGCTGTTGCTCGGCTGGGGCAGTGCGCTCTATCTGTCTGGCCTGTGGGCCGAGGGAGAGGGTGACTTGACGCTTGCTGGTGGGGTAGCGGCCGGCACCGTATTGCTCATTATTCTCGTTCAATTTTGTACTGGTGGAGGGGCGGAGCCAGCAGTCGAGAGAGTTGCAGAACAGTTGGAGAAGACGCGGCTCGCAAGCAGGTCCTGCTCAGAACGAATCTCAATGAGGTTCGCGGAAGAGCAGGCGCAGCTTATTGCGGAAGAGAACTCGGAGGGGAATCGATGGGATGAGGCTGACGCGGCAGCCAGCAGGCTGCGCGAGGAAGGAGGTAGAAGCATTGACGAAAAGTATAGTCGGGTTAATGCAAAGAATGACGAAATGCGTGATCATGTAGTGGGTCCAATTGATGCGCTTCATGAGAAAGAGGTGAGTATTCTGCAGGAAGAATCAGCTGACAGGATTTCGGTGTTGCAGAAGCGCCATGAAGCGACGGTGGAAGAGACTGAGTCTTCTTATGCCGAAGAGCGGAGCGAGATTGAAGAGGAATGGTCCGCACTTGTGCAATCCATTTACCGGGACGCGAATGGGCTGGAGGAGGTGCTCTCACCTCTCACTCCTGCCTGGGACCAGAAGTATTTGGAGTGCTGGAAACCCTCAACGGAGTTACATGATGTGGCACGGTTTGGTAAGGTCTCAGTGGCAGGAGATCGACTGGCGGAGGAGTTAGAGCTGGAGCTCCCGGATGCCAGGGCAATTGACATTCCCATGGCTCTGCAGCTGCCCCGTGACGGATCCATTCTTTTCGAGACTGATGGAGATGTTGCAGGTCGTGAGGCTGCGATCGGATCTCTTAATAATATTATTCTGCGGCTTTTGGCCACGACCCCCCCCGGGAAGCTTAATTTCACCATTATCGACCCCGTGGGGCTGGGTGAAAATTTTGCGGGGATCATGCATCTTGCTGATTTTGAAGACAGCGTGATCAACGGGAGAATCTGGACCCAACGAGGTCAGATCGAGGAAAAGCTGGGGGAGCTCAACGAGCATATTGAAAAGGTGATCCAGATGTATCTCCGCAACGAGTATGAGACGATTACCGAATACAATGAACAGGCAGGCAATATTGCGGAAAAGTATCACTTTCTTGTGATAGCAGACTTCCCGGCGAGCTTCAGTGAGGCAGCTGCCAAACGCCTGCAGAGCATTGCGATGAGTGGCTCACGGTGTGGCATCTATACCTTGATGCACTGGGATCACCAGCAGACCGGGGGTCCAGCTGAACTGATGCCGGAAGTCCTGCGTGAAAACAGCATCCGCATTCGCCATGATGGGGGGCGCTCCCTGATTTCCACTGGCGGAGGGGCTGAATTACCCATTGATTTTGATCCTGCGCCTGAACCGGGCATGGCTATCGAGTTCATCCAGAAGATCGGAGCTAGTAGCGTTGACGCCAACCGGGTAGAGGTTCCTTTCCGTCATGTTATTCCCGGGGAAGGTGAGTTCTGGAGCAGTGATACCACTCATGAGCTCAGGGTTCCGATTGGGAGGACAGGAGCGACCAAACTACAGTATCTCGCTATTGGAAAGGGAACCCGGCAGCATGCCCTTTTTGCAGGAAAGACAGGTTCGGGTAAGTCGACACTCTTTCATGTCATTATCTCGAATCTGGCACTCTGGTGCAGCCCTGATGAGGTTGAGTTCTATCTGGTGGATTTCAAGAAAGGGGTCGAGTTCAAGTGTTATGCTTCAGCGCGGCTCCCTCATGCTCGGGTGGTGGCAATTGAGAGCGATCGGGAGTTTGGGCTGAGTGTGCTCAAGCGGGTGGATGATGAGCTGAAAATGCGGGGGGATATGTTCCGCAAGATGGGAGTTCAGGATATCGCTGGCTACAAGAAGGCTGGTGGGGAAAAGCCGGTTCCGAGGTCTCTGCTGATGATCGATGAGTTTCAGGAGTTGTTTGTTGAAGATGACCGGATTTCCCAGGATGCATCCGTTCTTCTGGACCGTATTGTGAGGCAGGGACGGGCTTTTGGGATTCACGTCCTGCTCGGATCGCAGACTCTTGGGGGAGCATACAGTATGGCCCGGACTACCATGGGGCAGATGGTCATTCGGGTTGCCCTGCAATGCAACGAGACCGACGCCTATCTCATCATGGACGACTCCAATCCGGCTCCCCGGATGCTGACTCGTCCGGGAGAGGGGATTTACAACGATAGTGCGGGAGCGTTGGAGGCCAATAGCCCATTTCAGGTAGTGTGGCTTCCGGATGAAGAAAGGGATGAGGCCCTGCAGCAGGTAATCACAATCGCGGAGAAGAAATCCTATGATTGTGCTGCTCCGATTGTCTTTGAAGGGAATTCTCCTGCGGACGTGGGAGAGAATACCTCTCTTCAACGCCTCCTTGGTGCTGGTGCCGTGGTCCCCACGGATTCCAAGCGATCGTGGCTGGGTTCTCCAAACTCAATCAAGGGGCCTACGGAGGCAACCTTTCATCGTCAGAGTGGGAGTAATCTCATTATCATCGGTCAGCGAGAGGAGGCTGCTCTGGCAATGTTGGCTGTGTCATTGGTGTGCCTGTCGGCTCAGTCTTCGATGGATGGAATTCGTTTTGTGGTTTGTGACGGAACTGCTCCGGGCTCCTCTGAGGGTGCGTTTTTGCAACGTGTCGTGGAGGCAATTCCACAGGAGGTTGAACTTGTGAGGAATAGTGACCTCCCCAGGGTGATGGGTGAGCTGGGAGAAGAAATGAAGCGGAGGGCCTCAGATGAGGAGGCCGCCACTAATGATCCGCCGGTTTTCCTCCTTATTCACAGTCTTCAGAGGTTTAAGAAACTGAAGCACGAGGATGATTTTGATTTTTCGTTCGACACTGACTCGACCGGACCAGGGCCGGGCGCGCAACTTAATGAAATCGTTACTGAGGGAACGAGTTACGGGCTGCATGTGATCGCGACAGTTGATACTTATAACAATGTGAATCGCTTCCTCAGTCGGAAATCTCTCAGTGAATTTGAGATGCGGGTCATCTTCCAGATGAGTCAGAATGACTCTGCTGCTCTGGTTGACAGTCCGGCAGCAAGTAATCTTGGTCTGCACCGGGCTCTTTTCTACAATGAGCATGAAGGTTACCTCGAAACGTTCCGGCCCTATGCCTTACCGGGTAATGAGTGGGTTGAAGAGGTCGGAAAGTCGCTGAGCAGGATCATCGGATGAACTTTTTCTCCCGCCGTACTCCCTTTCTTCGTTCCGCGACGGGGAATGCTTGATAAGGGGCGTAGATGATGGGCTAGGATACCTGCATGAGGTTTGCGATGGTTTCCCTTGTCCTTTTCACTGGCTTTTTAGGACTGGTTCTCCCTGCAGATGCGGAGGAGAGCTGGCCTTCCTGGCGAGGATCGCGTGGTGATGGCTCCAGCCCAGACGAGACGGTGCCGCTGGAATGGAATGTGCAGAAAAATACGATTTGGAAGAAGAGCCTGCCGGGAAAGGGACATGCTTCACCCATCGTGTGGAAGGATCATGTTTTTGTGGTGGCTGCAGTAGAGGACCGGAGAGTTCTGCTTTGTCTGGATCGTCGTAGTGGCGAGGAGAGGTGGGTAAAGACAGTGTTGACTTCCTCCCGCGAGCCAATTCACCGGCGCAACAGCCTTGCATCGTCTACTCCGGTTACGGATGGAAGGTTGGTCTATGTAAGTTTTCTTGATGGTGATGAAATGTATGTGGCGGCCTATGACTTTGACGGTAAACGAAGGTGGGAGAAGCGCCCTGGTGTGTTCTCCAGCGTGCACGGTTATTGTTCGAGCCCTATCCTATGGAAGAACAAGGTGATTGTTAATGGAGATCACGATGGCGATTCCTATATCGTGGCATTGGATAAGAATACGGGGGAGGAAGTTTGGAAGACGATGCGCCTGAACCGGACCCGGAGTTACTGCACTCCGGTGATCTGGACTATTGAAGGGCGGAATCAGATGGTTCTCTCCGGAGATAAGACGGTGGCGAGCTATGATCCTGATACCGGCAAGCGGCATTGGGTGATCGACGGCCCCACCGATCAGTTCGTAGCCTCTCTGGTTTATAACGGGGACCTTCTCTTCATGACGTGCGGGTTCCCCCAGCGACATATGCTGGCTATCGATCCGCGGGGCTCAGGTAATGTGACCAAGTCACACGTCAGGTGGCGGACCCGCAAGGATCCTTCCTATGTGCCGAGTCCAGCCAGTATCGGGAAATATTTCATGGTGGTATCCGATAGTGGGAAGGCGAGTTGTCTGGAGGCCGGGACAGGTAGGCTGGTGTGGAATCAACGGATTGGTCGCGAACATGGCGCGTCGGCCATTACGGTGCAGGGGCACGTCTGCTTCGTCTCGGAAAAGGGAGTCATGACTGTGATTAAGCCTGGGGAGGAATATGCGGAGGTGGCGAAGAATGAACTCGGAGAGGAGATGCACGCCTCGCCCGTGATCACGCGGGGGCAGTGGCTTCTTCGCGGTGAAGAGCACCTTTTCTGCATTGGGGCCAGATGAGGCCGCCCAGGGTGACAAAGGGGTGAAGATCCTAGAGGATGCCCCGCGCCTTGAGATTGTTCAGGCGGTGGGCGATGTCTTCAAGCCCGTCTGCAGTGCACTGGTTGTAGTCCCGCCCGTCGGTGGTGTCGATGCCATGGCCTGGGTCCAGGTCCCGGAGAGCCTGAAGGGCCGCGTCATCGTGGCGGAAGAGTTCGACGAATACCTGTGACAGAGTTCCGGTTTTCGCTACCGCAGTGAGCAGGGATCCGATCCACCCATCATCGGTGGAGAGACATCCCCGGGTAGTCATGGCAGAGGCATGAAAGCATCCGAGTTCACCCGTCTGCCCCATTTGCGCAATGAGATCCTCGTTTTCGGGAATTGTCAGAGCTGAGTCACCACAGTGGGCGGCATCAGTGAGAGACTTAAAGAACTTGCTGTCTCCGCCGACAAGGGAATTGGCAGCCTGAAGAAATTTCCAGAGTCGGCCAATGTCGGTGAAGGTGGCAAACTCCCCGGGGCGCAGGAACTCCACATGCCAAGAATCGACACAGGAATCGGCGAGGCCTGCCTCGGTATAGCAGCGATGATGAAGTTTGGCATTCTGCTCCACGGCCGCCTCAAAGTCGGCGCCGTCCTTGCGAGGTGAGCCGCTCATCCACTCCTCAATCGAGGTAGAGGATACGATGGTCACCCCATGGTTCTTGGCCGCTTCCAGTCCCGAGAGAAGCTGGTCTGTCACCGCCGACTCGTCCTCGGGATTCATGGGGTCAGCGCCACCCACCATCAGGACAAAGTAGAGGTTGAGGTCGAGATCCTTGATGCCATTACAGATCTCATCAAAATCCTGTGGTTTGGTGCCAGGAATCACCGGTAATTGGACTCCATTGATCGGAACCCGGCTCAGCTCCCGGAGCTTTTTCATTTCGGCAAGGACAACGAGTTCGCCCTCACTGGTTCGTGGCGCGTTGCCCTCGTCGTCTGGAACGATTCCTCCGACCCATCCGGAATGAGTGGCGACAACTCCAAGTTCAATGTCGGTCTTATTGATAATATCAGCCATGGCGTTGGAGCAGTGTCCAAAGTGAACGCCATTGGTCAAGAATCGTGGTGCCCTTATTATTTATCGACTGTTGGTAATCAGGCGTTCGTTGCTTCGATTCTTGTTGAGGATCAGAAGAATGCCTGACTGTAGTAGGTCAATGATGTTGCGATTGACTCTAATGGTCTTTGTCTTGTGTGGAGGACAGGTGGTGTCGGCGGAAAACTGGCCTGCTTGGAGAGGACCGCTCAGTAACGGGGTGGTGCCGGATCGGAAAGGACCTGCGAGTTTCTCGGGAACGCGCATGTGGAAGGCCAGACTGGAAGGCCGGGCCTGTTCGACCCCGGTGGTGTGGGATGGCAAGGTGTTTGTGACGGGATTGATTGGTGAGAATGATTCGGTCCAGGCCTTTGACCTCAGGAGTGGGAAGGAACTCTGGAGAAAGGAGCTGGGAGCGGCGAGGTCGGGAAGGACGCAGAGGATTGGAAGCAGCGCAAACTCGTCTCCACTTACGGACGGGAAGCATCTTTATGCCTACTTCAAGTCGGGAACGGTGGCAGCTATGACCCTGCAGGGAGAGGTGACCTGGAAGATCAATCTCGATGAGGTCGCTCATCCGGACAAGATTCTCTGGGACCGGGGAACCTCGCCAATCTTTGCCGGGGGCCGTCTGGTGATCGCGGTCATGCAACAGGCAGGGACCTCTTATCTCGTTGCCCTAGACAAGAAAAACGGGAGCCGGGCCTGGATCACAGAACGTCCCTTTCCTACGGTTGGAGAAAATGGAGACAGCTACTCTTCTCCCTTCGTGGAAACTGTCGACGGGGTAGAGACGATTGTGACCTGGGGGGGTGATCATCTGACGGGCCATCATGCGGTAACCGGGAAACAGCTTTGGTTCTGTGGAGGATTCAACCCCAAGCCGGAGCGGGTATGGCGGACCATCGCATCGCCCTCAGGCACAAACGGAGTAGCCATCGTGCCTCATGGTCGCGAGGACCGGGTGGCGGGCATCAAGCTCGGTGGGAAGGGAGATATCACCAAGTCAGCTTGGCTCTGGAGCAGCCGGGGCTGGGGCTCGGACAACTGCACCCCCGCCGCACACGGGAACCGGGCTCTCATGCTCACTGATACCGGGAAGGCCCGTGGGACCTTGACGATGGTTGATGCCACCACGGGGAAAAAGATCTGGCAGGAGAGCCTGCCGAAATCGGTCCATACGTTCTGCGCCTCTCCGGTGATGGCGGGGAAACGCCTTTACGTCGCGCGCCGGGACGGGACGGTTTTTACCGCCCGCCTGACCGCGGATGGAATGGAGGATCTGCAGGAGATCACGATCGAGGAGGGAGTGATCGCCTCCCCGGTGGTGGTGGATGGCAAGGTGCTCATCCGGGGGGACCGGCACCTGGTGTGCTTGTGGTAGGGAAGGAATGTTCTTTCTTCAACCAATCCACCCCAGAGCCTTGCCTCCGGTGATGGCCGCCACCGTAAGGATGGCGAGAGAGCTCAGGACAAAAGCGATCCTGTAAGACCTCCCTCCCCCAAGTTCGCGGGGAGCCCACCTGCGGTGCATGATTATCGCGGCATAGACCACAATGAGAAGAATGAAGGAGGTGGCAACTCCTCCGATAATGACCATGACTCCTGGTGCCTGAAAGGTGAGGAAGAGGATGCCCCAGATGGAGGGGAACACATAGGCGCAGCCCTTGACGAACTTTCGGCGGCTCTCCGGGTCTTGGAAGTCTCCCCAGCCTAGTTGGCTGAAGGCATCACTGAAGAGGCGGGTCCAGGCTGCGAGGGCGGAGAAGAGGGTGGAAAAGAGGACCACCAACGCCCCCCCAAGGAAGATTCCAAACGCCCAGGGACCGAGGGACTCGGTATAGATCGCTCCCAATTGGGTAATCATATCATTCTTCTCCGGAAGGAGGCCATTCCGGTGAAGAATGGCAGCGCCGAGAATATAGAAGAGGACCGTGACGAGGGTGTAGCAGACCATGGCAGCGATGGCGTCGAGGGTCATGACCTTGATCCATCCCCGTGCTCGTTTTACCCAGACCCGATGCGCTTCGCCAGTGGTCCATCCCGGCCGCGGTCCAGTGTGAGCAGCGTAGCCTTTTTCGAGCAGCCAGTAGTTGTAGGCCATGATCTCGTCTCCCCCCACCCCGGTAATTCCGAAGGCTCCCACCGCAAAGAGGATCATGGCAGCGGGAAGTTGGAGATTTAGTCCGGAGAGGAGCTCCGCTCCGCTGACGGCATTGCCTGTCCATTGCAGAGCAAGGACGGAGACAAGGGTGAAGATGGTGAAGAGGCCAATCATGATGAGAGAGAGGCGCTCCAAAAGTCCGTAACGTCCGACGGAAACGACAATGGCGACGGCGAGTGCGGTGAAAAATGTCCACCACGCGAGTCCGAATTCCGCGAGAGCCGGAATCTGCATGAAAATGAGGGCTACCCCGCCTACGATTCCGCCGACCTGCAGGAACTTGAGACTCATGATGAGCAGCCAGGCCCAGATGGAGATGTGCCCCTTGCCGAGGCGGGGACCAGGCAGGCTATTGAGGGCCTGCATGGTAGTGCGGCCGGTGTAAATGGCGTGTTTGCCAAACTCGAGCTGGATGGTGACTTTGACAAGACAGGAGAAGAGGATGACCCAGAGACAGATGAATCCCGCCTTGGCTCCAAGGAGGGTGGTGGCAAAGAGTTCCCCTGAGCCGACGATGGAAGCAGAAAGGATAAAGCTGGGTCCGAGGTAGCGGAGTTTTCCAGTAAGGGTGGTAGGCGGCTCAAGAATCTTCCTGTCAGTGAGCTGATATGGGTTTTCTTCCATGGGAGAGAGCAGGGTGTACGCTTGGAGATGCTTTCTGAAGCTCGAAATAAGGTAATGGAAACGAACCGAGGGGAGAGTTCGTCGATTTATTGAATAAGTAAGGGGGTGAATCGTGTCCAAGGGGGTGAATCTATTTATTCAGTCATGAAGCGTTTTTTCTCTCATTTCCCTGCTCTTGTTGCCGTTTGCCTTCTGCCTAGCTGTGACCTTGCGAAGCTCTCGGCCGATGGAGAAACTAGAAAACTGAAGGAAAAGGTTGCTCAGCTTGAGAAAGAGCGTGAAGAGGCTGCCCTTGAAGCGGAACTGGAGGAGGCTCGTCGCCAGCTCGCGATTGCTCTAAGCGCTCTGGATGAAGAGGCATCAGTCGAAGCCGGAGAGCCCGTTGAAGGTGGTGAACTTGATGACGATCCTAATGACTTGGAAGAGTTCGTGGATGCTCCCCGGGCGATCGTGGTGGAGGAAGCGCCGCGAGATGATAGATTGCTACCAAGTGCAGAGGCCTCGGTGGCTCTGGAATCGACAGTCCCAGCTGCGCTTCTCGAAACCGGGGATCATCAGATTTTCTTTGCAGAGCTTTCGCGTTTCGGTGAGTGGTTCGAGACCCGGGACTACGGATTCGTGTGGCAACCGATGACGCTTGAAACCAATCCGGAGTGGAGGCCCTACACCCGGGGGCGCTGGGTGAATTCTGATCAAGGGTGGACCTGGCTCTCGGAAGAGCCCTTTGGCTGGGCGGTCTACCACTATGGACGATGGGTGCTTCTCGCCCAACACGGGTGGGTTTGGGTGCCGGGGGATGACTGGGCGCCGGCCTGGGTTTCGTGGCGCCAGAACGACACCTATCTCGGCTGGGCTCCTCTGCCTCCCGAGACCCTCTACGACGAGGTTTATGACTACGACTCGGGAATCGACCTCGCCTATGATGTCTCTCCAGAATACTACAATTTTGTCCCGGTGGACCACTTCTACGAGCCGGTGCATTCGCACTGCGTGCCGCGAACAACGGTCGTCACGATCATCATCAGCACCCGTAATGTAACGCGTTTTTCCATGCGGGAGAATCATGTGCACTGTGGTGGACCGGAGTTCGCCTGGGTGAATCGGCATGCGCGTCGTCCGGCACGTCGTTGCCAGATTGATATGGGAATGGGCCGCGATCATTTCGCTCGCCGCCATAATCATCGCTTGCACGAGGATCGCCTGCATGTATTCGCTCCACGGGTTGATGCTCCCTGGAACGCAGCAGTCTGCCCCGGCCGGGTAGCGAGGAATCTGGGCCGGGTAGAAATCGTCCGGGCGGGCAACAGAGAAATCAAACGAGACCTAAGGCGTCGTTATCATGAGGCTGCGGTGCGGCGCCAGGAGGTGGCAAGGGAGGCTCTTGAGAGGCCTGAATGCCAGGTGGCTCTGCGTAATAACCAGGAGCGGCGACGGGATGTGGCAGGATCCCCGAAGGGAAGTGAGGACCTCGTGCAAGATCGGCAGCGTCGCCGAGCGAGGGCTGAGGAGGGACTGCGTGCCGCAACCGAGGCTGTGGCGGTAGCGGAACGTCGTGTCGAGGACCGGAAACTACAACCTGAGGAGCGGGTCCAAGCACGCAGGAAGATTGAGCAGGCCAAGAAGGAATTGACCGTGGCTCGGGAGTCCCTGAATACCCGTAGTGCAGGTGGAGAATCACGATCGGGCGCGCGGGGCAATCCGGAGAATCTCTCCGATGAAGACAAGCGGGCCGAAATGTCTCGTCATCGAGTAATGGAAGCGAAGCAGCGCGCTCTTGCAG
>DFWB01000309.1:18873-20769 GCA_002380675.1 Akkermansiaceae bacterium UBA4145 | reverse complement strand
TAATGCCTGAGCTCGGGATAGGTTTCCCGAGCTATCGAAAAAGGCGAGACCCGGCAAATGACGGAGCCCTGCTGCTGCCTCGGCCGGGGTAAGGCTGAGATCAACCGGGCGAAATTCCGGCGCTGCTAGAAGACTACGTGCCACGCTGTTGATTGATACTGCGGATCTGGGCGGCTTGCAAACCTCTCCATGCAAGGCTCTGGGTCCCTCTAGCGCCCTGCAGCAGTCCCTTCCTGGACTTGACCATACGCTGGGCTGGGGTCATTGACTCCAATGATGCTCAGCGATAGGGTTGGGCCTTCTGTCTTTGAGCTCTTCCCCTACAAATTCATCCTTCAGCACTTTTCGCGCTGCCTGCTGGGTGCTGGCTGTCATCGCTTTCATCGAGGTGGTAGCCGTCGGGCTAGCGTTGGCGCTTCGCATGAATTCTCAGAAAGCGCCGGTGGTAGTAGAGCGAGTAGTAACAGAATATCTCCCCATCCAGCCCCCTGCCGCCAATTCTCGTGCCACTATAACGGAGCCGGCAGCCGATTCTACGGCCGAGCCCTCTCCTCTCCCAGCTCCATTCACGACCGCAGAAGAGCTCTTGAACAGCGAGGCAGAGCCGCTCGACGCGACCCCTTCCCTGAAAACTCCTTTTATCGCTAATCCTGAAGTTGAGCGACTCGTCGTGCAGGCACGTCAGGCCCGGGTGCGGGACGATATCGGTGCCGCGGTGCTCAAGCTTGAAGCTGCTGAGGGTATCGCTCCCGAAGAGCCCAACGTTCTTTACCAGTTTGCGGAAGTCTTTGGCGCAGTTGGCCACTACGACAAGGCTGCGGATTACTACCAGAAAGTATTCAACCTCGGACCCGTCAGAGCAGGGGCCCTGTATGAATTGGCGTCCCGTAAGCTGAGCCTCGGGTTCGAGCAGGGAATGGGCATGGAAGGCAAAATGAGGCTTGGTCGCATTCGCCACTACAGCGACCAGGGAGACAATGGCAGCAAGCGGGTGGTCCTCACGATTCCCGTCCTTGCCGCACCGGGGCAGGGAGTGGACACGAATAAGCTTTCCATCCAAGTGACGTTCTACGACAAGCGTAACGGGAAGGTCTATCAGGCGACGTCCGACAGCAATCTGAGTCATAAGTGGGCTACCCCCCCTCTTGACTGGGGCGACAGTGGCGAGGAGTTACTCCAATATACCTACATCATTCCGCCCGTTGATGAGCGAGACCGGCATCTCCTAGGAGAGCGTATGCACTTTGGGCAGGTTGTTGAGATGCGATATGGCGGAGAGCTTATCGACCATCAGGCGTGGCCGAGGACTCTCGCTGAGCAGCGGGGCATACAAGAAGCCAGCCCCCTCTTCATCCCCTCCGATTTCCTGCCGGGCCAAATCAACGAGGCAAACCCACTTCTTCCTCCACTCCCCCGCTAGGTTCAGCACGGTTAGATGTAAGCCTTTGTTTTCTTTCTGTCTTGTTGTGCACTGGCTACTTGCGAGTTGTGCCAGCTGGGCCTAATAATCCGCACGAGATGTCCGAGCCGGAACAACAGTGGTACTTCATTAGCGTCGTGAATCAGGAGCGGTATGGGCCCTATAGCGCCGACCAGCTTGAAGGGTTTGTAAAGAGTGGATCCATTACGAGGGAGACCATGATCTGGACAGAGGCGCTGCAGGATCAATGGATCCCTGCCAAAAACGTCGAGGGATTGTTTCCGGCGGAAGGGAATATTGCGGCAGCCCAGCAAGCTCCAGCAGCTCCAGCAGGCCGCCCCCAGCTTCTCACCGGCGCACCGGCAGGCTCTCCACGGCCTCTGGCACAGGCAGCTCCCCTCCAGGCCCAACCACTGCAGGCTCAGCCACTACAGGTTGCTCCAATGCACGTTCAGCCCGTCCAGCCCGTCCAGCCC
>DFWB01000309.1:5704-18559 GCA_002380675.1 Akkermansiaceae bacterium UBA4145 | reverse complement strand
CGTCCAGCCCGTCCAGCCCGTCCAACGAGTCGCCCCCGGCATGATTCCTTCCTCCATGCCGGGCATCGCACAGCCGGCTGCAACTGCGTTAGGCGCTGCCCAGTCCTCCGCGCCTGGGCTTACCTCGGAATCATCTGAAAAGAAAATTCTGCCCGCCTTTCTTATGTGTCTCTTTCTTGGGCCCCTAGGCATCCATCGCTTCTTTGTTGGAAAAACAGGAAGTGGGATTGCTCAGATTCTTACTCTGGGAGGGTGCGCTATCTGGTCCTTTATCGACTTGATCATGATCGCGTGTGGGTCATTCAAAGACAGCAAGGGCAAAACCCTCAAGGAGTGGACCTGAAGTTGTCTGCAGTTGGTTTCTGGATGAGCTATCGTGAAGCCCCATTCCTGGCCCTGACCGGAACGAGTCGAACGTCACACAGCAGCTTGGCTCTTTTGCGTTGGCAGTAGAGCTGTTTTGGTCGGGCTTTCCCTAGCGCATGTCACGGCCTTCGAGGAAAGGTTCCAGCAGGTCGTGCAGATGTCGCATCGCTGGAGCCTCGAGGTAGTCCCCCGTAAATCGAGGAGTTTCCTCAGACCCGAGTTCATGAAGGGCTTGTAGCATGGCATAGATATGATGTGCGTCCGCTGCTTTTACGGTCTCCACGTCGGGTAGCGCCTTCTCGATGAGCGGAATGGAGTCCTGGTAGCCGAAGTTCGCCATCGCCCCTGCGACCACAGCCCTTACATACAGCGTATCCTGAAGGAACGGGAGAATGCGATGAGCTACGGTTGTATCCCCAATTCTCCCCAGAGCCTCAATCGCAATGCCTGAATCCACTCGCCCGGGCTCCTCAAGAAGACGGACAATATCACCAGCCGCGGGTCTCGCCAGCGGCCCGAGGTCCTTAAGAACAAGTATTGCTTCGTCGAGTCTGTCTCCCGCTTTCGCGCGGCGCAAAAGGATTATTAGCTCTGCCACCGCATACTCCCCGAGCTTAGGCAGAAGTGCCCTGACTCGCTTGCGGTAGGTTTCGTATGCGCCCTCAGGAGAGGTCCTCCGCAGCAGATATGAGCATAGCACTATTGCCTGCTCCTCAGCATTCTCAATCGCTAATGCCTTCTCCCAGTTCCTGTGATCCTCAAGGCCTTGTCGAACTTGAGTGAGTAATTCTTCTTCCGTTTTACAGAATCTGGAGACCCCCAGACTGTAACCTGGCGATCCGGCACCATCCTTATTCTCGATTTGCTCATACTGGTAACACTGGCCGCCCTCTATCCACACCATTCCCAAGCTTCCAGATTCCTCCTGAGCCAGCACCTGCCACTGGTCCCTCTTTTTGACGAGAAAGCACAGGAGTCGCTGCGACTTCAGGTGCTGGGTTGTCGAGCCTTCCCGTTTTGTTCCCGGCTGCACGACCACCCGCTGGTTGTTCTCGAGGCCTGAGATTTCAATCAGAGAGCTCCTGTTTCCAAGATCAGGTGGCGCGCGCAACCATTGCCTGACCATCACGCTGCTCGCCCCTACCCTCTCGCCTGCTACTATTGCATCCGCCTCTGCGCACATTTCATGCGGGGACCACGTCGGTGGGCGTTCTGCACAAAGCAAAAGATTGGCAAACCCCATTGGCGCAAGTAGGGAGAGACTTCGCAAAAGGGAGGCCCTTGGGCGCAGGGTGTATTCCTGACCTCGGTTTTGCTGGCAGAAACTTCTATCCCGCAGTTCAAAATGGGGAGCTACCTCTTCCTGAATGGTTTCTGCCATACGCGCCCAGAGAGGACGACCCAGAGGCTCACACCAGCATGAGGGCGGGCTTCTCGATCAATTTCTTCACCTGCGACAGGAACTCGGCTCCAACAGCCCCATCGACAACCCGGTGATCGCAGGAAAGTCCGAGATTGAGCCGCAGCCCAGGCACAATTTCTCCATTCTCGACCACCGCTTTTTCCACAATGCTGCCAACCGAAATGATCGCTGCCTGGGGCGGGTTGATGATGGCGTCAAAAGACTCGATCCCATAAGCACCGAGGTTTGAAACTGTGATTGTGCCTCCATCGAATTCGTTTGGCAGCAACTTGCCATCGCGAGCCCGGGTGGCGAGGTCTTTGACTTCCTTCGAGATCTGAAGCAGGGATTTGGCCGCCGCATTCCTCACCACCGGGGTGACCAAGCCGTCTTCAACAGCAACTGCGACGGAGACTCCGATCTCACCAAATTGATGAATATGGTCCCCTTGGAAGGTGGCGTTCACACTAGGAACTGCCTGCAGGGCGCCGATCACGGCCTTTAGAACGAGATCATTTACGGTGTATTTGTTTCCGTGAGTTGCCTCTGCCTGAACATTGATCTGGCGCCTTATCTCCATCAAGGGAGCCGCATCCGCCTCGGCGTGAAGGTAAAAATGGGGAATCGTTGTTTTTGAGGTCAGCAGGCGCTCCGCGATAATCCGGCGGAGGCTGGACAACTCGACCCGATGGTCTCCCACCCCAAGCGGAGGCGTCGGCGGCGCATTTTTCGCGGAATCCTGAGTGGGCTCAGGGCGCGCTGGAGGTGGAGATGTGCTAGCGATTGGCTCTTTTTCTACCGCCGGCGCGTTCGATCCGCCCTTTGCAGCGCTTTCCACGTCTTTCTTAACAATGCGGCCTCCGGGGCCACTCCCGGTGAGGCCCGCAAGGTCAACCCCGTGAGCTAAGGCCAGTTTGCGCGCGAGCGGAGAGGCCTTAATCCTGTCAGAGGCCACTGAGGCTTGAGAAGCGTCTTCGGCAACCTGCGGAGAAGAGGCAAGGGCCGGAGCTGGTTCAGTGACTATGGGCTCTGGTTCGGCTGGAGGGCTGGCAGCTTGCTCGGCGGGAGGAGCCGGTGCAGGGGGCTCCGCGACAACGGGTTCTGGCTCCATCACTGGCGTCGCTTGAGCGGGGTCCCCCTCCCCTTCATCCCTAAGCACTGCCAGAGTGGCGCCGATTTCAGCTTTAGCTCCTTCCTCAATCAGAATTTCCGAAAGAATCCCTTCATCAAAAGCCTCCATCGCCATGGTGGCTTTGTCTGTCTCGATTTCGGCGATCTCATCGCCAATCTCAACCTGATCGCCGACGCTCTTGAGCCAGCGAACCACGGTTCCCTCGGTCATGGTGTCCGAGAGCTTGGGCATTTCAATGTGCGTTGCCATGGGTCGATGCGTGAGGAAAGGTGGGCCTAAAGCTTAGCCCCGGTCAAGACCGGGAGGTGATAGTTTTGAGATAAGATGATCCAACCTCGTGTTAATATAGCGCGGAAATTGGGCGCGGCTTAAAATAAACGGGCTCCCCAATGAAGGAGAGCCCGCAGGAAAATCGTTCGTTTCCGGGGCTTAGTTCTCCTCCGGAGCAAGCTCTTTCATTGTCGGGATCAGCCCAATGTGTGGTTCCCCACTGGAGCCTTGTCCGGTTGCCCTTCTCAGGACTTGGCTGCTCACGGTTCCGCCACAATCTGGATCTGTGCAATACCATGACCCACAGGGGGCGCAGCTGGCAGCTTTTCGCACGGTCTTCACTACCGGACGACGGACCTTCACCGTTTCGCCTGTCCCCCCCTTGGGTCCGGGCTCTGCTATCACTTCTTCCTCGATCCACTCAACTTCTTCAACTTCCACATACTTCTTCGAGGAACACCCGTTGCAGCTCAGGCCACAGGATGAGAAGCTCAGTGCTAAAAACAGGATCGCCGGGATGAACGCCAAGGTTTTCATAGGAAGCCCGGATGCTAGGGCCCTTCGCCGAGAGTGCAAACAGAATCTCCCCGACATTGCGCTCCGAGGAGTCTCGCTTTATTCCTGTAAGCTTTAAAGCAACTCCACCCTTGAAATCAGGCTATGGAAAGCACCTGGTCGACCACTCTGCGAGCATTCGGGAGCTGCTCATCCTCGATGTGGTGCGAATAGATCGCAGGGGCATCAATACTACAGACCCTCTTAACAGGAGCATCTAGATGGTCGAACGCATGCTCCTGAATAAGGGCCGCGATCTGGGAAGAGACACCATTAAACGGCTTGGACTCATCGACGAGAACTGCTCGGTTCGTTTTAACGACCGATTTAAGGATGGCCTCCTGGTCGAGAGGTCGGATTGAGCGGAGGTCCAGGACCTCTGCGGATATCTTGTGATCATTATGAAGAGTCTCCGCTGCCTCCAGGCAGTGCAGGACAGATCGGCCGTGCGCAATCAGGCTGATGTCGTTTCCTTCCCGCTTGATATCGGCCTTGCCGAGTGGAATGAGAAACTCTCCCTCCCCGGGGTCAGGAACCTCTCCCGCGTTCCCATAAAGCTTCGTGTTCTCCATGATGAAAACCGGGTCGTTATCCCGAATGGCGGACTTCATCAGGCCTTTAGCGTCGGCGGGAGTTGCTGGCGCGCAGACCTTCAGACCCGGAAATGCCGCAAAGAGCCCCTCGGGACAATGGGAGTGTGTTGCGCCAACATTGGTGCCCCCATTTGCTGGCCCACGGACAACGATGGGAACGTTGATTTTACCCCCGGCCATATAGCGCACACATCCCGCGTTGTTCACCAGCTGGTCGAAGGCAACCGAGTGGAAGGACCAGAACATCAGCTCCATTACTGGGCGAACTCCAAGCATGGATGCGCCTACGCCCATCCCAATAAATCCAGCTTCCGAAATCGGGGTGTCCACCACCCTTTTGCTTCCCCACTTGTCCCAGAGACCTTCTGTGACTTTGTAGGCTCCGTTGTACTCGGCAACTTCTTCTCCAAGAAGAACGACATTTTCGTCGTGAGCCAGCTCTTCATCAAGAGCTTCGCGAAGCGCGTGTCTGTAGAGTAATTCTCTCATTGTTCCGCCGCCGTTTAATCGTTGAAAAAGTGGCGGCCCGTGTTGCCTGCCTCGGTATCTTCATCTACCTCCCAGTAGACATCATGTAAGATGTCATCTACGGTTGGAGGCAGCGAGCTCTCGGCATATTTAATTGCTTTAGCCGTCTCCTTCGTTGCCTCTTTTTCCATTGCCTTGGCCTCCTCAGCAGTCAGGTGGCCCTCCTCAATGAGTCGTCGCTCCCAGAGGCGGATGGGGTCATGGTATGTCTTGTAGCGCTCGATCTCATCCGGCGTGCGATACTTATCAGCGTTCGCATCGGCAACCGAATGTCCGTAATAGCGATATGTTTGGATCTCGAGGAGGCTCGGGCGGTGCTCCTTGCGGGCTCTTTCCATCGCGATGTGTGTCTTGGCTCTGACCTCGTAAAGGTCCTCACCGTTAACCAAGTCCCACGCCATATTGTAAGCCTCCGCCCGCTGTGCCAGGCAATCTCGATATGCGCTGGAACGCGTCTGTGATGTTCCCATTGAGTAGCCGTTGTTCTCGATGATGTAGACGACGGGAATCTCAAAGAGCGCGGCGAGGTTGAGGGATTCGTGAAAAACTCCCTGGTTGATAGCTCCATCACCGAGAAAGCACAGCGCACACCCCGCCAACCCTTTATACTTCAAGGCATACCCGAGGCCAAGGCCAAGCGGGGTCTGTCCGGCCACAATACCGTGACCTCCCCAAAAGTTCTTATCAGGAGCGAAAAAGTGCATGGATCCCCCTTTGCCTTTGGAGCATCCAGTCACTTTTCCAAAGAGTTCGGCCATGCACTCATCCATGCTCATCCCCACCGCTAGCGCGTGACCATGGTCGCGATACGCCGTAATCACGTGGTCATTTTCTCCCATGAGAGAGACTGCCCCAACCGCTACAGATTCCTGGCCGATGTAGAGGTGGAGAAAGCCACCCATTTTATCTTTCTGATATTGGCCTAGTGCGAGGTGCTCGAAACGTCGGATTCGCACCATTGTCCGATAAAAGTCGATCTTGTCCTGGGGGGTCAGGCCGCGGTTCACCGGTGAGCTGGAAAAATCCATCGCAGCAAACGGTTGCTCTGCAGAAGGGTCTTGCATGGTGGTGGCTACTGGCCGTGCATACCTCTCAGGCGCACCGCGGGCAAGAGCTAAGGTATCGCTCCTTAACCTCAACAAGCTCGAGAAGTCGTTGCTGGCTTACTGATCTCTTGCTCTGAGCGTCTAAAATGACCCTGACCGAGAAGAAAAAGCGGAGTAAAAAGGGCACTCGCAGCCATTTGGCCCTTCAGAAACATCCACGCAGGAGCATAACCCGGAAGGCCCGTGGTCTGACATTGAACCCAGCCCGCCCAGGTTTTTGCATAGTGCGCAGACAGAACCCACGCTCCTGTGTTGGTGACCAGGTAAAAGGCAAGGGCAGCTCCGAGGGACCCCCCGATGAGCAAAAACCAAGATCTCTTTCGCATCAGGGTTCCAATCCAGAAGGTGGCCGCTAACCCTGCTATAATCACAAAGAAATGCAGTCCCCACTGATGTCCCTGTGTCAGGTTAGTAATACAGTAGGACAGAGTCCACGCGGTCGCGGGTAACCAGACCCACCGGGTTGACATGCAGGCTGCAATACAGAAGAAGAGCGGTGGTAGTGGGCTAAAGCCGGGCAGAAGGCCCTGGAGTCTAGGCGCTGCCCAACCGAAGGATACGAGCAAAGCAATCAGCACGGTTGCAGGGAGGATGCGCTTCACTGTATTTTTGTTACACCGGTTACTTTTGATCTGCACGCAAAATGAGATTTCTGAAGGGTGGGATTATGCTTTGTTATTCAGATGGATGAAGGAAGAGGTTCTTTTTTAAACTCTATAATTCTTCTTCTTAAAGGGGCGAATAACCCAGCAAGAACAGCGTTCCTCACTATTTTTATCGGGGTTCCACAGGAAGAATAAGCCGGGAATAAAGGAGGAGATGGGCTGAGCCTTAGTCAGAGATTGTTGCTGTTCGCGGCCATGCTCAATTCATTCCCAAGGTTCGCTCATGATTTTACCATGTTGTCCACGGTTCTTGCTCGAACCGAGTGATGGAGCTAATTATGAGCTGTGAACGACAGTGAATACATGCGTCGAGCGCTATCTTTGGCGAGGCGCGGGTTAGGGATAACAAGTCCCAATCCCCCTGTTGGCGCCATTCTTGTGAAAGACGGCGTTGAGTTGGGCGGTGGCTGGCATAAGGGGCCTGGGCGCCCCCATGCAGAGGTGGAGGCCATGAGGGACGCGGTGAAGCGCCATGGAGAAGGCGCAACACAGGGCGCTACGGTGTATGTCACCCTTGAGCCTTGCTCTACACATGGCCGTACTGGTCCGTGTACGACCGCTCTCATACGTGCCGGAGTTAGCAGGGTGGTGGTGGGGGCTGCCGATCCAAATCCGAGTCATGAGGGCAAAGCAGAATCTTTGTTTCTCGAAGCGGGGATTGATTTTAAAGAGGGAATCGAAGAGTCGGCCTGTCACTCGCTTATCCGGGCTTTCACAAAGGTCCAGCGGAGCGGGCTACCTTGGGTGATCGTGAAGAGCGCATTCGGAATGGACGGCAAGGTGACACGGCCCCCGAGCGAAGGCCAGTGGCTGAGCGGAGAAAACTCTCGCAAAGAGGTGCATGAGCTTCGGGGAGAAGTGGACGCGATACTGACAAGCGGCAAAACGGTGCGGAGCGACAACCCAAGGCTCACAATACGGGGGTCCTCAAGAACAGCAGGAAAGGACCAGCCGCTCCGAGTTGTCTTGACGTCAAGAGAAGGCGGGGTGCCGGAGAAGTGTCATCTTCTTGCCGATGATTTTAGTGATCGAACCCTAATATACAGGTCCCGAAGAATCGAATGTGTCCTGCGCGAACTTGTTTCAGACCACGACGTTCTGAGCGTTATGATTGAAGCCGGGGGCAGCATGGTGGGGCAGTTCCTGGACGAAGGGTGGGCTGATGAAGCCGTGTTCTACCTTGCGCCGCTGATTACTGGGGGGAACATTCCGGCGGTGGGAGGGGAGGGAGTACCCGATCTTAGAGGGCGCATAGAAATGGGAAGCTGTATGTTCAAGCGAATTGATAATGACGTGCGGGTCCGGGCTGCGATTCTTAGAGATAGCAACCCCGTTGGCGCCTGATCTGGTGGTCCACAGAAAAGAGCTAAAAGAGCAGGGGCTTAAAATACTATGAACGTAGTATTAAATCGAGGGGCTCCACGGGGTGGTTTAGGGCGCTAGCATCGGGATTAAAATCTCGGCTCCCAAAGTGGTAATGTGTCGGGATTCCCCAAGGAACAGACCAAGCGCTTTAGCTTCCTGAAATGTTCTCCCGCGCGGTTTTCTCAAGCCAGATAGAGAGAATCGCTATGTCCGCGGGCGTAATTCCGCTGATTCTTGCGGCTTGTCCGAGAGTGTGAGGGCGGATCTCACTGAGCCGTTGTCGCGCTTCCCGCTTCAGGCCCTCCAGGGCCTGATAGTCCAAAGATGGGGGAAGGGGTCGCGCTTCCTGCTTCCGCATGCGGTCAACCTGCTGCCGCTGGCGGAGAATATGGCCTTCATATTTAAAGTCGGTCTCAATCAGGGGCCAGAGTTCCGCAGGGAACTTCGCGAGAACGTCAGGAGGGAGAGAGTTCCACGTGTTTTCCTCCCGCCGAAACCAATGGTCTAACTTGAGGCCCTCGTGAGGCGTTTCCCTGACATAGGTCGATGCCGATTGGAGGAGGTTAATCTTGGTTGCGGTTCTCTTTTCACGAATGGAACAATTGAGCCCAAGGGAAGCGGCAAGAGGGCCAAGCCGCTGGTCGGCGTTGTCCTGCCGCAGCAGCAGCCGATATTCTGCTCGGCTGGTAAACATTCGATAGGGCTCCGTGCAGCCCTTTGTCACAAGGTCGTCAACCATCACACCAAGGTAGGCTTGATCTCGGGAGAGGACCAAAGGGCCTTTGCCCTGTGCTTTGAGGGCGGCATTCGCCCCGGCGAGAAGGCCCTGCCCAGCGGCTTCCTCGTATCCCGACGTTCCGTTGATTTGCCCCGCAAAATATAAGCCCTCAACCAGCTTTGTCTCGAGAGTGGGAAATAGCTGTGTAGGAGGGCAATAATCATACTCCACCGCATATCCCGGGCGGATGATGGCGGCATGCTCCAAGCCGGGGATGGTGCGGATAAAGGATAATTGCACCTCGTAGGGGAGGGAGGTTGATACTCCGTTGACGTAGTATTCATGGGTGTGTCGCCCCTCAGGCTCCAGAAAGATCTGATGTCGGGATTTTTCTGCGAATTTAACGACCTTATCTTCGATAGATGGGCAATAACGAGGCCCTGTGCCTTCAATTTGGCCCGAATACATCGGACTTTGATCCAGGTTAGCCCGTATTTCTTCGTGGGTTTGTGGGTTGGTCCACGTGATCCAGCAGGGCAATTGTTCCACGTGGAATGCTTTGTGACCCCAAGTATTCAAGGTGAAAATATCATCAGGGCCCCCGCTTATGCTATCTGCGAGATAGCTGAATAAAGGGGGAGGGTCATCGCCATCCTGTCGTTCGCACTTTGAGAAATCGATAGAGCGGGCATTGATCCGGCACGGTGTACCGGTCTTAAAGCGCTCTATGGCGAAACCAAGGTCTTGGAGCGAGTCGCTGATCGTGGAGATAGTGTCTCCCATGCGCCCGCCTTTCTCGTTGCGCTTGCCCACGTGCATGAGGCCGCGCATGAAGGTGCCCGCACTCAAGACTACAGCCCGCGCGCGCAGTTCAAAGTGGAGGTTGGTTTGGACCCCCTTGATTGCGGTCCCCTCCATTAATAGGCGGGCGGCATTTCCCTGATGAAGGTCGATGCCTTCGGTTGATTCGAGGGTGTGTTTGATCCGGAATTGGTAAGCCTTCTTATCGCATTGGGCCCGTGGAGCGCGAACACTTGGGCCTTTGGACCTGTTGAGAAGGCGCCATTGGATTGCGGTGGCATCTGTATTGAGGGCCATGGCTCCCCCGAGAGCGTCGATTTCGCGAACCATATGACCTTTGCCGAGGCCGCCGATTGCAGGGTTGCAGCTCATCTGGCCAACGGTGTCGAGGTTCTGGGTAAGGATGGCCACCTGAGCTCCTAGGCGGGCGGCGGCAAGCGCGGCTTCCACGCCTGCGTGGCCGGCTCCGATTACGAGAACGTCGTATTCTTTTGGGTAAACGAACATGGTTGGGTTCAGGGCGCGGGAGACGGTAGCTGATAGGGGCAGGAGTTCAAGGGGTTGTGGGGGTGTGGATTCTCTTCGTGCAAGCTGACCACTTCCCCTCAAGGGATCCGTTCCACGTGGAACAGAAGGGGGGTGGCTTGATGATAGCGAAGCTTGCCGGGGCCAAAGCCATTACCTCCAAGCCTTTACAGATCATATAACCCGTTGACCTAGAGCAGGTTAGGGGCTACTTGGCTCTAGTGGGAATTGGATATCGCTTACGGGATACCAGAAGGTGACTGAGGGTGGCTCCTGGATTCCCTCTCGTATTATTCACCCCGCTTCAGGTGGCCCTTGGCGATGCGAAGAAAGCGTTCGCGGGCCATAGCGTGATCGACGATGGGTGCGGGGTAGTCCGAACCAAGAGAGACCTTCGCTTCAGCCAGAACCTCCGCGGGGGCATCCCATGGGCGATAAATGTAACGATTCGGTAGCAGATTGAGCTCTGGGATCCAGCGCCTCACATAGGCGCCGTTGGGGTCAAACTTTTCTCCCTGTGAGAACGGGTTGAAGACGCGGAAGTAGGGCTGCGCGTCGCAACCGCTCCCTGCGGACCATTGCCAACCAGCATTGTTTTGCGCCCAGTCTCCGTCTGTAAGGTACTTGAGAAAATGAGATTCCCCGCGGCGATAATCAATGAGCAGGTGCTTGCAGAGAAAGCTCGCTGTGATCATTCGCGCCCTGTTATGAACAAAACCGGTCTCTCTTAGCTCGCGGGCTGCCGCGTCGATGACAGGGTAGCCGGTTCGGCCGGCTGTCCAAGCCCTCCAATCTTCGGGGTCATTCTGCCAAGGAAACCCTTCCCAGGCGGGGCGAAAAGGGCGTTTCAGCACTTCGGGGCGGTCCCAGAGCGTAGAGTAAGCGAAGTCTCTCCAGATCAACTCGGTCTTGAAGGTTTCGATGGATTCGGCACAGGCATCCGTCTTCACCTGCTCCATCTCCTCCCAGATCGTCCGGACAGAAAGAGTGCCAAACTTAATGTCCGCGGACAAGCGGCTGGTTGCTGATGCGCCTAGTTGGTCTCGGCCACTCGAGTAGCCGGCTGCATGCTTTTCGAGGAATAACTTCAACCGATGTTGTCCAGCGGCTTCACCTCCATTCTGCAAAGATGAGTTTCGGTCGATTCCGAGAGCCTTGAGCTCTGGGATGTTCTCGTTATCGGTCAGGGCGACTTTGGGAACAGGGGGAATCGATTGCGGCGGAGGCAAGGCTGCAGAGATCCGGGCCTGGCTACGCAGCGCCCGCGAAAAGGGCGTGAAAACAGAATAAGGGGAGCCCTTGCCCGTGCGGAGTGTCCCGGGTGGATGCAGGGTCTCGCCCTCGTAGAGCTTAAGGGGAACAGAGAGGGCATCGGCTACCTTTGCATCACGAACTCGACCAAAAGGCTCCGTCCATCGATGAGCGAAAACCTGGGTGACGCCCCACCTTTCGGCCACGTCAGGAATGACTGCTGTGCTTGAACCTGACACGCAAATGAGCCGACTTCCAAGTGAGGACAGGCTGTCAGAAAGCGCCGAGATGCTCTCGAGAAGAAATTGCATCCGGTGAGGCAACTTCCGCGCGCGGAGAGGGTGGAAGAAGTAGGGGTCAAAAACAAAAAGAGGAATCACCTCCCCATCTTCCAATGCCTTGATGAGTGGCTCGTGATCGGAGACTCTCAGGTCCTTTCCCCTGAACCATACCAGCGTTCTATGGACTTGTTTCATGGGTATTGTCTGGGAGCGCATTACCGAAGCGCAGCCGAACTGCCGCAGCGCGGTAATGAAACGTTTCTTTAAGCTGCCCCCCGATGAACAAACGATTGGCGATACGGCCAAGGAGCCCCATAGGGGGCGAGTAATACACCCTGTCTTCCAGCATGGTTTGCCTACCCCTTGCCTCGAAGTGGTGTTCATGCCACCATGAGCGGTAGGGGCCGCGATCTTGAGAATCGACAAAGAATTTTTCCTTTTCCCATTGCTCAATTCGCGAGCGCCATCCGAGGCGGAAGCCTGCAACCCGGAGACGATATTCAATTGTTGCTCCCGCCCCCATTGAGCCCTCCATGTGGTGAATGGTGAAGTCGACCTTTGGGGGCGTGAGCAGAGTCAGATTGGTCGGTTTCGAAAAGAACGCAAAGACCTCAGCCAGAGGAGCGTCAACTATGGTCGTTGCTCGCAGAAAGTATCGTGGCGGTCTTTGGCGAAGGTAGTCGGAATTTCCAAGGGGCGGGGGGGAGCTTGGGCCTGCAAGAGAGAGATCAACGCCGTGCGGCACGAGGAGATCTTCCAGAGCGCTCTCGATCGATTGAAAACGGAAAAGGAAGCCAGCGCCCTCAGCTTTCCGCGGGTAGCACCGCTGTCCAGAAAGCAGAGCTGAAGCGGCCTCCCCCATGATAGCGCGCAGGGCGATCCGCGGAGCGGGGAAGACGCTGGCCCGCCTGAGCGCCTTCCCCAGAGCGCTCGCGAGGGCTCTTTGGGTTATCGGGGTCGGACCCACGACATTGAGAGGGCCCGCAAGACCCGGGTCATGCAATGCTGAGAGGATGAGAGCGATACAATCTTCCAAGTGTATCCACGGCACGAACTGGCGGCCGTTTCCCAGTGGCCCTCCTAACCCGATTCTGAAAGCGGGCAGCATTGCCTCGAGGGCACCTCCCCCCTGCCCGAGAACGATTCCGGTCCTCAGGCACACTACGCGGGTGCGGGAAGAAGAGGCGCCCAAGGCGGCCTGTTCCCATTCGCGGCATAACAAAGCGAGGAAGTCCTCGCCTGCCAAGGAGCCCTCATCGAGCTCCTCGCTACCACGGTCACCGTAAAAACCGACTGC